>JAZSQX010000011.1:0-12219 GCA_045538235.1 Eubacteriales bacterium | reverse complement strand
TCCCGTGAGAAGCCCGCCACCCCCAGCACCTCGCCCCTTTCATCCCGCAGGACGAATTTGGTCGTGGAGGCATACCGGGGCTGTCCGTTGGCATCCGGCAGGGGTTCCACAAATTTCACCATCTGCTCCCCGGAGCCCATGAGTTGTCGGTCATCCGACATATATTTTTGCGCAAGATCCTGATTTCCCAGAATTTCCAAATCCGTTTTGCCGATCAGTTCTTCTTCCGAATCCACTCCCATCATTTTGGCAAAGGAATCCGTTGCTCCCCGATATCGGAGAGATTTATCCTTCACAAAGGTCATGGCGGGGGTAGCGTCCAGCACGGCACGGTAGGCACGGAGAAGAAGCTGCTGGGTTTCCTCCGGCATCATGGGTTTTTCCGGTTCCGTCTTCCATGCCGGGGCAGCCATCCTGCCTTCTTTTGTTTCATGGCAAGTGAGTAGCCACAGATTTTCCCCGTTCCAATGGATGTGGTTCCCAGTCGCCATAACCTCGGTTCCCACCACGGGGCTGTCAATTCGGGCACTGTATCCGCCTTCTCCGCAGAAGATGGGGCAGTTTTCGCAGGGGCTCGTCCGGTTCATGAACACCTCGTAGCAATGTTTGCCCCGCTTTGCCGTCGGAATGCTCTCCCGAATCCGCCGATTGATAAACTTAAGCTGGAAGGTGCTGGGATCCACCACGTATACCCAGTCGAAGCAGGCGTCCATAATCCGATCCATCTCCCGGATAAGATTGGCGGTGGTATTCTGGGTTCTCTGCTTCAGAATGAATACGGACAGAATCCGCGCGAGGAAGGAGAGAATCTCGATCTGCTCCTTCTCCCACACCCGGGTGCGGTTGTTGTCATCGAAGCCCACGTAGCCCCGGAACTCCCCGCCGTCCAGAATGGCACACTGGAGCATGGAACAAATGCCCTGGGGTTTGAGAATATCTTTGAGATGCTGGGGCAGTGCGTCTACGTCGTGGACGAAGAAGACCCCGCGGCTGTCAAAATTCTCGCTGTATCCGGGAATATCGGTTTCATAGCTCACGTTTTGCAGATTGTCAATCTCCGGCGACACGCCTTCCGCACACCACTCGTAGGTATTGCTGCACAGGGTGTTGTCGAAGTTATTTTCAAAGATGTAAACCCGGCTCACGTCCATCTGCCGTCCCACGATTTCCAGAATGGTACGGATGGTCACGTCCACGTCACCCGATTCGTACAGACGGCTGAACACGTATTGCGCCAGTCCGCCCCCCACTCGATTGCTGTCCCGTCCGGAGTCGATCTGCACGCCCACCATGGTAGGAGCCGCCGCCACCACCTCCGAGGGATCGTACAGAACAGCACAGTCCTTGCCCCGGGTCTTGGCACCGTACAGTGCTCGATCGGCACATTGGAGCAGAAGCTCGTAGGTCTTCCCGTGATCCGGCGTGCAGGCAATGCCCACGGAGCAGGTGACGGGATTTTCCGGCAATTCCCGACGGAACACCTCGCCCACCGCCCGGCTCACCGCGGTACTGACCGTCATCACCGTTTCTCTGTCCCGCACATCGTGGAGATAAACGAGGAATTCGTCCCCCCCGATTCGGGTCAAGAGATCATTCCCGCCCAACTCTCGGCCAATGGCCTCTGCGGCACGCATAAGCATGGCATCCCCGAAGAGATGACCGTAGGTGCTGTTGATGGTCTTGAAATTATCGAGATCCACAATGAGCAGGGCGGAAAGGATGCTGCCCCCCGTCAGATCCAGCCGATTCTCGATCTGTCTGCGCACGGAATCCTTGTCCGGAAGTCCCGTCAGCGTGTCCTGCTCCCGGCTCTCATCCCGGATCTGCGCGGGGGATTCCACATCCATCATCATCCCCACGATCCGAAGCCGGTTCCCTTCCATGCGGGATGCCAGGCGCAAACGGTTGGCGGTATACCGACCCATCCGCCCCGCAATCCGCAGGTTCATTTCACTCTTTCCTTCCTCCCGCTCCAGCCGTTCCATTTCGCCGAGGAAAAAGGAAGCATCGTCCGGGTGCATCTGCATCAGGCGGAGATACTCATCTCCCCGCCCCCGGAGTCCCAGCCGCTCCGCATTGCCGGACAGACAGCAGAGGGCGTTCTTTTCGCCATCCCACTCCACAAAAATATCGTCCTCGGGTCGATATGCCGCCAGCAGGAAATCCCGTTTCTGCAATACCTCTTCGGGTTCCCCGTAGGAGATGGCGCTGATGTCGTGAAGCACGCCCCGCAGGCATTCCCTGCCGTCCGGTTCCGTCAACCGGGATCCGCTGAGAATGGCGCGGCTCGTTCTGCTCTCTTTTGTGAGAAGACGGCATTCCACCGCAAAGTGATTCCCCCGGGAGAGACATTCCCGGATGCCTGCTGTCACCGATTCCCGCTGGGAGGGCACGATGCAGGCAAGAAGTCCCGCCGCCTCTTCCAGTCCGAGAAGGGTGCAAAGGGACAGGGAATCGCCGCAGAAGGTCAGATCCCGGTCGTAACGGCAATGGAACGGGAAGAATTCCCCCATCCCCGTCTTTGGGATTTGGTTCTCCTCCGTCTCCCAGTCCCGGTGGCTGCTCGCCTCGTCCCCTTCCGGATGCCAGATTGCCAGTACCCGCCGCCGGTCGTTGTCGGTGTCAATCCGCAGGGTGGTGACCACGTAGGAACGATACCCCCCCGCCGTTTTCAGCCGGTATGAGCGCACCATTTTCCGCAGTCCCTCCCGGAACAGGGTTTCCACGTATTCCGGAAACTGAAGGAGCAGCTCTCTGTCGTCCGGATGCACCGCTTTTTCCGCCAGCTCCTCCATAGCGCCGTTCATGGTGCTCACGTTCCGCAGAAACGCCAGATCCGGATTGGGGTTGAACACCAGATAGTACAGATCCTGATCCAGATCGATTTCCGCGATGGTATCCCCCGTATAATGAAGGAGCATTTCGTACTTGGACACGGTGTAGAGGAGCTTGTTGTCCCCCAGGCTGTCGGGTGCTGTGAGGGGCACCGTGATGGCATCCGCCTCGGGGGAATGGCCGTCCGCGTACAACTTCGCCAGATGAGCAAAATCCGCTGCCACCAGCTTGAAGCATTCGAGAAGGGTGGGAGAAAACACCCCGCACTCGCCACGGAGAATCATCGCCGCCGCCTCGTTGCAGGAATACGCCTTCTTATACACCCGATCCGTGGTCAGGGCATCGTACGCGTCCGCCAGCCCCACCACCTGAGCGCAGATGGGAATCTCCTCCCCCGCCAGACCGTCCGGGTATCCGCCGCCGTCCCAGCGCTCGTGATGCCAGCGGCAGATATTGTACGCATAGCGCATATATTCTTCGCTTCCCAGACTGACCAGCTTTTTCAGAATGAAGCCGCCCCCCGCGCTGTGGGTTTTCATCACGGTGAATTCCTCCGGGGTCAGTCTGCCGGGTTTGTTGATGATGTGATCGGGAATGAGAATCTTTCCGATGTCGTGGAGTGCCGCCGCCCCCGTGATGATCCGGATAATCTCCTCCGTCAGTCCGTATTCCGGGCAGTGCTGTGCCACCATGTTCAGGAGAATCTGGGTGAATTTGCGGATGCGAAGAATGTGCTGTCCCGATTCCATGCTGCGGCTTTCAATGATGGAAATGAGGGTATCCACCATGACGTTGTTGTTGTGGTACAGAACCTGCTGCTGCTCCTCCACGATCTGCGCCAGATTCCGCTCGTGACTGTGAAGGGCAATAATTTTCGAAAGGCGCATGAGAATCAGTTCGGGATAAAAGGGCTTCGCGATGGTTTCATATGCTCCCAGAGAAAACGCCTCGTATTCCCGCTGCACGTTCCCCCCGTCGATCATGGCAAGAAGGGGGATATTCGCCAAATAGGGGGACTTCTTCCTTTCCGCCGCAAAGCCTTCTCCCTCGGCGAGAATGGGAAAATCCAGAATCACCGCTGCGATGGACTTGTGATTCTGGGACAGAAGAAATAGGGTCTGCTCATAAGTTCCCGCTTCCAGAATATCGTATTTGTTTTCAAAAATGATTCGGAGGGCATCCCTCGTTTCCACGGATTCCGCCGCCACCAGAATGGTATTGCGAATCTGCATTCCGTCGTTCTCCTTTTCGCTTCTCTCGATTTCGTGATCCAAATTCTGATTTCATTTTATCATACCGCTTCCTCCTCTGTCAATTCCCAACTTGTCGGATAGGGAAAATTTTCGTCATTCATCACACAAAAATCACACAAGACGGGGAAAAACCACCTGCCGTTCAAGATTTGTTTATAATTCTGTGATATAATATTAAGGTATAAGTTCGCATCAATATTTCCGTCGGGATCGATCCCGTCCCGGCAGAATGGAGGAATCAACGCATCTTATGATTCAGATTAACAATCTCGTAAAAAACTACGGCACGAAATTTGCCGTGGATGATATCAGTTTCCGGATTTCGAAAGGGGAAATCGTGGGCTTCCTGGGTCCCAACGGCGCGGGAAAGTCCACCACCATGAACATCCTCACCGGTTACCTCTCTTCCACATCCGGGGAAGCGAAGGTGGGGGGAATCGACATCCTCGAAAACCCCAGTGAAGCGAAAAAACTTATCGGTTTTCTCCCTGAACAGCCGCCGCTGTATCTGGACATGACCGTAAACGAATATTTGAACTTCGTCTACGAAATCAAGAACTGCAAGCTGAACCGGGCGAAGCATCTGGAGGAAGTGCGCAAGGTCACGAAAATCGACGACGTGAAAAACCGGCTCATCAAAAATCTCTCCAAGGGGTACCGTCAGAGAGTGGGCATCGCACAGGCGCTGGTGGGAAATCCCCCCGTCATTATCTTCGACGAGCCCACGGTCGGTCTTGACCCCAAGCAGATCATCGAAATCCGCAACCTGATCCGGAATCTGGGGCAGAGTCACACCGTTATTCTGTCCACCCACATTCTCTCCGAAGTGCAGTCGGTGTGCGACCGGATTATCATCATCAACGAAGGCAAGATCATTGCCGACGAAAAGACCGAGAACATCACCCAGACCGTGGAAGAAAACCGCCGGTATCTGGTGAAAATCTGCGGTCCTCAGAGAGAAGTTGCCGCCGCTCTTCGTGCCATCCCCGGCATTCTCTCCGCCGAAGCCACCGGCGACCGGGAAATGGACAGCTACGCCTACGTGGTGGAATCCGAACGGGGTGTGGATATCCGAAAACCCCTGTTCTACGCCATGAGCGAGCGGGGCTGGCCCATCATCGGCATGGAAGCCGTTGGCATGAATCTCGAAGAAGTGTTTGTCCGGATCATGGATCAGGCATCCCGCAAAAAATAAGGGGGACGAAAAATGTTTGCTATTTATAAAAAAGAAATGCGGAGTTACTTCACCACCCCGCTTGGATACGTATTTGCCGCAGTATTCCTTGCCGTTTCCGGCTTTCTGTTCGCCATGTCCACCCTGCAGATGCAGTCCTCCGATATCTCCAGCTATTTTCAGCTGATGATCTTCGGGTACATCGTGGTCATTCCCCTCATCACCATGCGGAGCTTCGCGGAGGAACGCCGTTCCCGTACCGAGCAGCTTCTCATGACCTCCCCCGTGTCCATCACCTCCATGATTCTCGCCAAATTCCTGGCGGCGTTCACCATGTTCGGCGGCACGGTTCTGGTAAGCTGCCTCTACTACCTCCCCCTTTTCCACTACGGGGAACCCAACGTGGGCAAGGCGGCAGGCTGTCTCATCGCCATGCTCCTCATCGGAATGTGCTTCATTTCCGTGGGCATTTTCGTGTCCACCCTCACCGAAAGCACCGTCACCGCCTCCATCGGCACCATGGCAATCCTCTTGGTATTCGCCATCGCGGGTGTTTTCAACGGGCTCATTGACACCTACCTGATCCGCTACGTGCTGGACTGGATCTCCGTCTATTCCCGTTACACCAACTTCACCTACGGCATTTTCGACATCGCCGCCGCCGTTTATTACCTCTCTCTCACCACGGTATTCCTGTTCCTCAGCATCCGCGTGTACGAGAGAAGACGCTATGCATAAGGAGGAGCCGACATGAGAACCACCAGCTTTACCAACTCCCGAAAATTCAAATACGGCTCCGTGGCCACCGCCTTCACCATTGCGTTCATCGCCATCGTGGTGATCTTCAACATCATCTTCAGCGCCCTTGCCTCCCGGTATATGTGGTACGTGGATATGACGGAGGAGCAGATTTTTACCCTTTCCGAGGAAGCCCACCAGCTCATGTCCGACGTGACGGCTGATGTGAATCTCTACTTCGCCAGCGAACCGGACGAACTGATGAACGGCGTCAATTCCTCTTATCTGCGGTACATCTACACGACAGCCCTTCAGTTAGAGGAAGCCTTCCCCAACGTGCACGTGCAGTGTGAAAGCGTTCTGAAGAATCCCGAATTCTTCCGTGGCTTCTACAACACCGCCGCCTCCGACATCGATACCACCTCCGTAGTGGTGGAATCAAACGGCGAAGTTCGCGTTCTTGCCGCTACCGCCTTCTTCTCCTACGACGATCCCACCGATCTGTCCACCGTCTGGGCGTACAACGGCGAAAAGAAAATGATCTCCACCATTCTGCAGGTCACCGCCGCAGAGACTCCGAAGGTCACCTTTACCACCCAGCACGGCGAAAGCAACGGCGATGCTGCGGCACTTGGCGAACTCTTTGAGGATAACGGCTTTGAAGTTACCACCATCGATCTGGCAAGAGAAGAAATCGACGACGACTGCCGGGTGCTTGTGATTTTCAACCCCATCTACGACTTCATCGGTGCGGAAGCGGAATCCCCCTCCGGCAACGAAATCGAGAAAATCGACCGATTCCTGGACGAATACAACTTCCTCATGGTCTTCCTTGACTCCGAATACGTGAACGATCTGACCAATCTGAACGAATTCTTAGAAGAGTGGGGCATCTCCTACGTGGGCAGCACCACCGTTCGTGACACGGAAAACGCCGTCTCCGTGGATGGCTACTCCCTCATCGCCCAGTATCAGAAGGATTCCTTCGGCGCTTCCCTGTACTCCGATCTGAACAAGCTGGCAACCGCTCCGAAGACCATCATCCGCAAGGCCGCTCCCATCAATATTCTGTGGGACACCAACCAGTCCGTCGCCAACACGAGAAACGTGTCCGCGGTGCTGAAATCCTATGACACCTCCGAGGCAATGAAAAACGGTCTGGCAGGGGAAACCGGCTCCTACAACCTGGTGACCCTCTCCCGGGACTACACCATCGTCAACAGCGAGTACTATTACAGCTACGTGATGGCATTCGGTTCTCCCACCTTCGCCTCTGCGTCCTACATCGATTCCAACGCCTACGCCAACGAGGACATCCTCTCCGCCGCCATGAAGGCAATCGGCAGAGAACGGGTTCTGGCAAATCTGAATCGCAAGCCCTTTGACGATTCCCAGATCACCGTCACCACCGCCGATGCCAACCGCTGGACCCTCGCCATGACCCTCGCCATTCCCGCCGTCTTCGCCCTCTGCGGACTCATCGTGATTACCAGGAGAAAGCACTCATGATCAAACAACAAAAACGTCTTTTCCTGATTCTGGCGGCGCTGTTCGTGCTGCTTCTCATCGTATATTTCGCCGTCGTCCGTCCCCTCCTCGTGGTGGAAGAAGCCCAGAGAGGTCCCGGCGAACTGTTAGAGGGCGAAGTTCCTTACAACGACCGGGTTTCCAATTTCTATATCTACCAGCCCATGGATCGCTCCGCCATCCAATCCATTCAAGTGGAAAACGAGCACGGCGGATACACCATCTACCGAGATGCCACCGACACCTTCCAGATGGAGGGCTATGCGGGGCTGTCTTTCAACGACGAGCTTTTCGCCAGTCTGGTGGTCACCACCGGTCGTCCTATGGCAGTCAGCCGCATCGGCGTGGATCTGAGTGAGGAGGAGCTGGCGGTATACGGCTTTGACAATCCCATTGCCTCCTGGACGGTGACTGCCACCAGCGGTAAGAAGTACACCACCTACGTGGGAAGCAATCTTCTCACTGACGGCGGCTATTACGTGAAGTTCGCCGATCGGAATGCCGTCTACGCTTTCGATAACACCTTGGCGAACACCATTCTCAAGCCCGCCTTCACCCTGCTGAAGCCCATTTTGACGGCGGGTCTGGATCAGTCCAACTATCTCTTTGTGGATCAGTTCCGGATTTTCCGGGGCGAGGATCTGTACGTGCAGATTGACCGGGTTCCGGAGAATCAGATGAAGAACCCGGACGATCTGGTAGAGGCAAAGCTGTCCTATCCCACCCCCGAGGATGGGGACAGGCTGTACCCCCTCAACGACAATTACTACTACAACGCCCTGTACTTTCTGATTAACCTCTCCGGTGAATCCGTAGTGGCGTTCAAGCCCACGGATGAGGAACTGGACAAGTACGGGCTCCTGAATCCCGCCTACTCCCTCCACTACAAGTTCGGAAACTACACCGTGTATCTGATGGCATCGGAACAGCAGCCGGATGGATCCTTCTATGCAGTATCCAACCTGTACGGCTACACCGTTGTCTGCTCCGTCTCCGGCGATCTGCTGGGATGGATTGCGGAGGATACCTTTGCGTGGATTGATCACGCGCCCTTCTTTGAGTTCATCACAGACGTTGCCCGGATCACCCTGAACGGAAGCGGCGTGGACGTGGACTTCCGTCTGAGCCACAGCGTGGATTCCGCAGGAAAAGCCGTGCTGAACGTGGAAGAAGTGAAGTCGGGACTGAAGATTCCCAATGAAGAGGTGCGGAACTTCCGGTATTTCTACACCACGCTTCTGAACATCACCAACCGGGAATACGCCACCATGTCCCAGGAAGACCGGGCTGCCCTTCTGGGAATGGAAGACAAGATCATCCTCAAGATGACGGTCACGGGCAATGATGGTACCAAGAACGAGTACCAGTTCTACCAGTACTACGAAGAATCCGCGGACAAGATCAGCGGAGGTAAGGTGTTCGTATCCATCAACGGCATTGCGGAATTCTACACCACCAACGACCTGATCCAAAAGATCATCAACGATGTGCCCCGTCTTCTCGATGGTCTGGATATTTCCGCTTACGCACCGAACTAATCCCCCAAACGATATGCCCTCTGGGAAGCGATTCCCGGGGGGTTTTGGTTTCTGCCCCCTCTCCCTCGCAGGAATGTCGAAATTTCTCCGTTTCCTGTTGATTTTCCCTTCGATATGCGTTATAATGTATCGTAGAGATTTGTAAAATTCATCCCCGGAGGAGCTATGCTGCATTCACCCAAACGCCATTCCTTCGGTCCGGATCCCTTTGCCCGCCCTGCCGATTTGCCCCTGCGGCTCTACGGCACCGTGGAGGAATCCATCGTGGACGGACCTGGGCTTCGCTTTGCCATTTTCGTACAGGGCTGTCCTCATCGGTGCCCCGGATGCCACAATCCCCTCTCCCATGATCCGGAGGGTGGGACTCTTTCGTCCACCTCCGCCCTGTGGGATCGCATCATCGCCCTGCCCCACCTGACTGGAATCACCTTTTCCGGCGGAGAACCCTTCGCACAGCCGGCTCCTCTGGCAGAACTGGGTCAGGCGGCAAGAAACCGGGGTCTCCACGTGATGACGTATTCCGGTTACCCCTACGAAACGCTTCTGGAAATGGCAAAAACCGAAGACAGCGTTCATCGGCTTCTCTCCGCCACCAACTACCTCGTGGACGGGCCGTACCTGGAAGCAAAGCGGGATCTGACCCTCAAATTCCGCGGCAGCTCCAACCAGCGCATTCTGGATGTGACCTGTTACCCCAATTCGAAAAATCCCCGGGATCTCACCGCTGGCAGCAACGCGATCTTCTGAGATCCCCATCATTACGATTCTAATTTATCAGGAGGAACGAACCTATTATGAAACAGCAGAGAATCCTTGTCGTCTCCAGCGCCAATATCGACTTCGTACAGCGGATGCGCCGTGTCCCCTATTCCGGCGAAACGGTCGCGGAAACCGAGTTCGGTTATTCCTACATTCCCGGCGGCAAGGGTGCCAACAGTGCCATCGCCTTCGCCCGCTTCGGTGCAGACTGCGTCTTCTCCTGCAAGCTGGGGAAAGATGCCAACGGAAAGCGCCTCATCTCCATCTACCAGCAGGAGGGCATTGACACCCGCTACATTCTGGAGGATGATGAAATCCCCACCGGTCTCGCTTCCATTCTGGTGGAAGAAAACGGCAAGAACCGCATCATCGTATATCCCGGTGCCAACATGACCCTCTCCGCTGCTGACATTGAGGAAAGTTTCACCTGCTATCCCGATGCCGTGTACTGCCAGCTCGAAATCCCCGACGAAGCTGTCATCGAAACCGCACGCCGTGCTAACGCTGCCGGAATTCCCTTCTTCGTGGATGCGGGTCCCGCACGGCTGGATTTCCCCCTTGCGAAATTGGGACGGGTGGAAATCTTCTCCCCCAACGAAACCGAAACCCGCATTTTCACCGGTATCGCTCCCACCAGTGACGAAAACTGCCTCCGCGCCGCCATCAAGCTCTCCACCATGGTGGACGCGAAGTACATCGTCATCAAACTGGGCGACCGTGGTTCCTTCATCTACGACGGTAAGGAATACTACACCGTTCCCTGCGAAAATGTGCCCGTTGTGGACACCACTGCCGCCGGCGATGTCTTCACCGCTGTGATGGTTTACGTCTATCTCCAGAACCACAACATCGTCTCCGCCGTCAAGTACGCCACCTGTGCCGCCGCCCTCTCCGTCATGAAGGAAGGCGCCTCCACCTCCATCCCCACCCGGGAGGAAGTGATTGCTTACGCCAAAAACAAGGTAGCGGCGGAAGCGAAGGATGCGGAAAACGTGGATGCGGTTATGGAAAACAGCGACGAGGACGACGTATGATTATTGTGGGAATTGACTTCGGCGATGCCCGCACTGGAATCGCCGTGTGTGATAAATACGAAATGATGGCAACGGACGTGGGCTGCATCGCCGCGGAAGGATACAAAAAAGCCCTCGCCGCCGTGGCAGATCGGGTAAAAGAACTGAAGGCGGAATTGATCGTGGTGGGCAATCCCATCAACATGGACGGATCGGCCGGGGCGCGGAGTGAGAAATGCTGTGCCTTTGCCCGAGAGCTGAGCGAATTAACGGGGATCCCCTCCGTGATGTACGACGAGCGGCTGACCACCGTTTCCGCCCACCGAATTCTCAGCGACAACAACGTGCGGGGTAAAAAGCGCAAAGCCACCGTGGATGCCCTCTCCGCACGGCTCATTTTAGAAGATTATCTGACCCTGCGGAAGAATCAGTCCCGGGGCTGATTGGAACACAACGCGATTGTTTAACACCTCGCTTATGCGAAAGGAGATTCTTATGAAACATCCCGCCTCTCTCACTCCCGAACTGCTCGACGCCTGCGCATCGTTCTATGAAAAAGACGACGTCCGCCGCGCCCTGACTCCCATGTTCGCGAAAAGCGCCATTCCCTCCGGCTACGTCACCGCCAACGGGAAGAAGGTACAATTCCTGTTTTCCGTGGATATCAAGACCATGGCGGCGACCTCTCAAAACTCCAGCGGACGTTGCTGGCTGTTTGCCGCCGTCAACGTTCTCCGCGAAAAGATCGCCAAAGAGCTGAACGTGGAATCCTTCGAGCTCTCCCAGTCCTATTTGGCATTCTGGGACAAGTTTGAACGGATCAACTACTACATCGAATCCATCATCGACACCGCGGGCGAAGCATACAACTCCCGCCTGGTGGATCACCTGGTGGCAACGGGTGTCCACGACGGCGGTCAGTGGGATATGTTCGTGAACATCGTGAAGAAGTACGGCATTCTCCCGAAAGTCTGCTATCCCGAGACCTTCCAGTCCTCCAACACCGGCAGTCAGAACGCCCACATCAACAATTACCTCCGGGCGAAGACTCCCGCACTCCGCCGTCTGGCACAGGCTGGGGACACCGCCGCTCTCGCCGCCCTGAGAGAAGAAATGCTCGAGAAAACCTACTCCTTCCTCTGCGCCTGCTACGACGTTCCCCCGACGAAGTTTGACTTCGAATACAAGGACAAGGACGGGGGCGTGAAGGTGGAAAAGGATCTGACGCCCCTCACCTTCTCCGAAAAGTATATCGGCAATATGCTGGACGACTACATCTCCATCATCCACGCGCCCACGGCAGACAAGCCCTACGGCAAGCTCTACACGGTCAAATACCTGGGCAACGTGGCGGAAGGCGACAAGGTGAAATACCTGAATCT
>JAZSQX010000046.1:0-5286 GCA_045538235.1 Eubacteriales bacterium | reverse complement strand
TCCGTGGCTTCCTATATTATATAGCATTAGAAAAGGAAAGTCAATCCGGAATATGTCACAAAAATTCCGGATTTTTTTATCTATATTGTCACGATAAAATTTTTGAAAACCGTTGACAAAACCGTTCCCACAGCGTTTTCGACAGAAATATTTTCAAAATCCTCTGTTTTTACTCCTTTTTTTGTGCTATAATAGGGGAAAACAGCAAAATATCCGAAAAAGAAGGATTGTTCATGAAAGTATCCCAAAAGACGCTCCCCCTGTGGGACGTCGTATACTGCGGGAGTCTCTGCCTGCTGGCGGGGATCAAATCCCACGTGCTCTATTCCCAAATTCGTCTGGGGGGATTTGAGCTTCCCCTTGCTCTTGCCACCGCCGCCCTGTTCGGACTCCTCGCCGCGCTCCTGTTCGTTCTATGCCCCCGTCGGGCAAAAATTCCGCTGACCGTACTCTACGTCATCCTGTCCGTTTTCATGGCGGTGGACGGCGTGTACTACAACTACGTTTCCCGTCTCCCTTCCGCCGCGCAGCTTGGCATGGTGGGGCAGCTTGACGATGTGTCCGGCACGATTCTGGGGCTCATCCAGTACCGCCATCTGTTCCAGTTGGCAGATTTGCCCCTCTGGACTCACCTGTGTGTCAATCGCGCCCTCATCACGGAGAAACTGCTCCGCACCCCGCTGGCTCCCGCCGTCCGAAAAGCCTCCGCAATTTCCCCCAGAAAGGGAGTTTGTTCCCTTGTCGCACTGCTCGCTGCATCCGGGATGATGCTCGCCGTCGCCCTGACACCGGATTTTGAAACGGAATACATGAAAAACGAGATCGTCCAGTACCACGTGAGTGATTTTGCAACGGTGATGAAAAGCAAAGCCAACCCCAGAGTGGTGGACAAATCCGCCTACCTTGCCCCCGACGATTCCTCCAGCCCCTACTACGGATTGGCACAGGGGCGGAACGTCATCGTCATTCAGGTGGAGGCACTGCAAAACTTCGTCATCGGTGCGGTGTACGAGGGACAGGAGATCACTCCCAATCTAAATCACCTTATCGGAGCAGACACCTTCTACTTCGATCGTTATTATTACCAGATCGGGGGAGGCAACACCGCGGATGCGGAATTCGCCGTTCACAACTCCCTCTTTGCTCCCGAACGGGAAGCGGCTTACGTGAAATACCCGCAGAATCGGTATCACGGGCTGCCCTACCTGTTGAAAGACAACGGATACAGCGGTGCCTACGCCTTCCACGGCTACATCGGCTCCTTCTGGAACCGGGAAACCGCCTACCCGAATCAGGGATTTGACGACTACACCTCGCTGGAAGATTTCGAACAAAACGACATCTTCGGCATGGGGCTCTCCGACAAAGAACTGTTCCGTCAGTCAGCGGAGATCTTCACCACCTACCAGGAGCCCTTCTACGCCTTTCTGATTACTCTCTCTTCCCACCATCCCTACGGCATTCCCCTTGCGGAACGCGGAATCACCCTGAAGCCGGAGGATGAACAGACCCTCTTCGGGCTGTACATACAAGCCATCCATTACGTGGATCGATCGCTGGGACTCTTCCTCGACACGCTCAAGGAAAAGGGACTGTACGACAACTCCGTCTTTGTTGTCTACGGCGACCATTATGCGCTGAACAACACGGAAGCCGCGCAAGCCGCCCCCGTTTCCGCCCTTATTGGACGACCGTACACCATTTTTGACGTGTTCAACGTCCCCATGCTCATTCACGTCCCCGGCATGGAGCGGGCGGAGGTGATCCACACCGTTGGCGGACACGTGGACGTGCTTCCGACGCTCCTCTGTCTCCTCGGTATCCACAACGACAAAACGGTTCTATTCGGACAAAATCTCCTGGAAGCGGAAGAAGGCATTGTGCTGGAGCAGACCCACGTTTCCGTCGGCTCCTTCATCTCCGACCAGGTGTTTTTCCAAAAGCCCCACAACAACATCCGCAGCAATTATAAGGCATATGACCGGGAAACCATGGCACTCCTCAATCCCGATCTCTTCGCCGATATTTCTGCTATGGCGCAGAACCGGATCGCCGACTGTGCGGCACTTCTGGAAGCGGATGACGTTCTTCTCGATTAAACCACAAAAGACTTGCCGCGCTCTTTCGAGTACCGCAAGTCTTTTCTGTTGTCTTTGGATTATTTGGTTCCGCCGTCGGAAATGGAATCAAACTGGCTGCCCCACAGATCGGCGTAGAACCCACCCTGCGCCACCAGCGTGTCGTGATCCCCCGTTTCGATGATTTTCCCGTCCTTCATGACTAAGATGATGTCCGCTTCCCGAATCGTGGACAGGCGATGCGCCACGATGAAACTGGTTCTGCCCTGCATCAAGGCGGCAAAGGCATTCTGAATCTTCATTTCCGTTCGGGTGTCGATGGAGGAGGTGGCTTCGTCCAGAATCAGCATGGGCGGAATGGCAAGCATCACCCGTGCAATACACAGAAGCTGCCGCTGACCCGCTGAGAGGAGTCCGCCGTCATCGCGGATCACGGTATCGTAGCCCTGGGGCAACCGCCGGATGAAGCTGTGAGCGTGTGCCGCTTTGGCTGCCGCCACGATTTCCTCTTCCGTTGCCTGCCGCCCCATCCGGATGTTATCCCGCACCGTGCCGTGGAGAATCCAGGTATCCTGCAGCACCATGCCGTAGGTGCCGTGGAGGGAATCCCGCACCGCATTCCGGATGTCGCATCCGTCCACGGAAATGGAGCCGCCGTCCACTTCATAGAATCGCATCAGCAGGTTGATCACCGTGGTTTTGCCGCACCCCGTGGGACCCACAATGGCAACCCGCTCTCCCTCTCGGACGTGCAGATTCATGTCCCGGATCAGTTCGCGAGAAGGATCATAGGAGAAGTCCACGTGATCCACGTCCACCCGACCGCTCACATTCTCAAGTGTTACGGCATTTTCCTTGTCGGGAGCACAACGCCCCTCGTCGATGAGTTCAAAAATCCGCTCCGCACAGGCAAGGGCATTCTGCAATTCCGTAATGACCCCGCTGATTTCGTTGAAGGGCTTGGTGTACTGGTTGGCGTAGGCGAGGAAACTGGTAAGCCCCCCCACCGTCATGGTTCCCTCGATTGCCGCCAGTGCTCCTGTAAGACATACGGCAGCGTACACCACGTTATTGATGAACCGCGTGGTGGGATTGGTGATGGAGGAGAAGAACACCGCCCGGAGGGAGTGCCGTTCCAGCCGTCCGTTGATTTCGTCAAACTCCGCCAGCGTTTCGTCCTCCCGGGAGAAAGCGCGGATGATGGGTTGTCCCCCCACCGCTTCGTTGATGAGCCCTGTGAGTTCCCCCCGGGTTTCCGATTGAAGCCGGAACATGGAATACGTCCGCTTGGCGACAAAGGATGCCGCAAACAGGGACAGGGGTGTGAGAATCACCACCACCAGCGTGATCCACGGGTGGATGGTCAGCATAAACACCAGCGTACAGAGAATGGTCACCATACCGCTGAAGAACTGGGTGAACCCCAGAAGCAGCCCGTCCGCAAACTGATCCACATCCCCGATCATCCGGCTCACCGTTCCCCCGTGGGGATGGGAATCGATGTAGGACAGGGGGAGTGCCGTGATGGTGTCGAAAGCATCCTGCCGCACATCCCGCACCACGGAGAAGGTGATTTTGTTGTTCACCGTATTCATCACCCACCCGAGAATCCCGCAGAGACCGGCGGAGATGGCAATGCCAAGGAGGCAGTCCCCGATGGTTTCGAAATCCACCGGAAATCCCGATCCCATCATGGCATCAATGGCGCGTCCGCAGAGAATGGGAATGTACAGGGACAGCACCACCGTGGTCGCCGCCAGCAGAATCGTCAGAATCAGAAGGGGTATGTACCGTTTCAGATAGGTGAGGAGTCTTGCAGCAGTCTGTTTTTTGATACGAGGCGTTTTGGTGCCCGTTTTCATGCCTTCGCCTCCTTTTTATACTGGGATTCATAAATTTCACGGTAAACCGTACAGGTCTCAAGGAGTTCTTTGTGCTTGCCCATGCCCACGATTCTGCCGTCATCCAGAACGAGAATTTTGTCCGCGTGCTGAATGGAAGCGGTTCGCTGGGACACGAGAATCACCGTGGGATGATAATCCAGGGATGCCAACTCTCCCCGCAGTGCCCGGTCGGTGGCAAAGTCCAGAGCGGAGGAGCTGTCGTCCAGAATGAGAATCTTCGGCTTGCGCACTAGGGCTCTGGCAATGGTGAGCCGCTGACGCTGACCGCCGGAGAAATTCCGCCCTCCCTGTTCCACGGGAGCATCCAGCCCTTCCTCCTTCGAGGCGATCACGTCTTCTGCCCGGGCTGCCCGGATGGCTTCCGTCAGATCGCTATCCGAAGCATTCCCGTTTCCCCACAGGAGATTTTCCCGGATGGTGCCGCGGAAGAGAGATGCCCGCTGGAGTACGTAGCCGATCTGATCCCGAAGCTGGTGGGCGGGAATCTGCCGCACGTCGTGCCCAAATACCGAAACGGATCCCTCGGTCACATCGTAGAACCGGGGAATCAGCCCCACAAGGGAGGTTTTGCCGCTTCCCGTGCCGCCGATGATGCCCACCGTCTCCCCAGCTTCGATCCGGAAGGTGATATCCGTCAGGGATGCATCTCCACCCTCGTGATACTGGAGCGTCACGCCGGAAAACTCCACCGCAGGAGCCGTTTTATCCAGCGAAACAGGCTCGGCAGAATCCGTCATTCCCGGAGCGGTCTCCAGAATCTCGCTGATCCGCTTCATGGAGGTGATGGATTTGGTGATGCTGATAATCAGGGACGCAAACTTCACCAACTCCACGAGAATCTGGGTCATATAGTTGTACAGCGCCACCGCCTGCCCCGTTGTAAGGGAACCCTCGTTCACCCGGACACCCGATTGATAGAGCAATACAATAATGCCGCCGTTGAGAATCACGAAGGTCAGGGGGTTCATGAGAGCGGAAATCCGTCCCGCGAACTGCTGACGGCGGTTTAAGGCTTCGTTGTGCTGGGCGAAGGTTTCCTTCTGTGCCCGCTCCATGCCGAACGCACGGATCACTCTCGCACCGCTGAGGCTTTCACGGGTAGTTCCCGTCAGCCCGTCCAGTTCGCCCTGCACCCGCTTGTATGCCGGCACGGAGCCCAGCATGATGCCGAACACCACGACGCTGAGAATCGCGATCACCACCAGGAATATGAGGGAGGCGCGGGCATCCAGGGTAAACGCCATCACCATCGCACCGAACACCACAAAGGGGGAACGGAGCAGGAGCCGCAGTGCCAGATTGAT
>JAZSQX010000110.1:0-3587 GCA_045538235.1 Eubacteriales bacterium | reverse complement strand
CCGACTTCCTGGAGTGCCAGAAGGCGCGCCATCCGATCAGCGGACACATCTCTTGGAATTTGGTTCTCCATTTCTGCCGCAGGCGTGCCGCTTCGGGGAGAATAGATGAAGGAGAAGATCATGTCATACCGCACTTGTTCCAGTAGGGCGAGGGTGGCGGAAAAATCTTCCTCCGTCTCGCCGGGGAATCCCACGATGATGTCCGAGGTGATGGAAACATCGGGCACTGCCGCCTTCAGTTTCGCCATTTTTTCCAGATAGGAAGCCGTGTCGTATTTCCGGTTCATCTGCCGCAGAATGGTGTCGGAGCCGGACTGAATGGGCAGATGAAAGTGCTTGACGATTTTGTCCTCCGTCGCCATGGCTTCGATGAGCCGATCCGAGGCATCCTTCGGGTGGCTGGTCATGAACCGGAGACGGAAATCCCCGTCCAGACGGCACAGCCGGTGCATCAGCTCCGCAATATCCACTCCGTCTCCCCCGTTGTAGGAATTGACGTTCTGTCCGAGAAGGGTGATATCCTTCGCTCCGTCCGCAATGAGTCTGCGCGCCTCTTCCAGAATGGATTCTGCCGAGCGGCTTCGTTCTCTGCCCCGGACGTAGGGTACGATACAGTATGAGCAGAAATTGTTGCAGCCATACATGATGGACAGCCACGCCATGTGACCGGACTGACGCGCGATGGGAATGCCCTCGTTCAGTCCCCAGGTATCGCTGAGGATAAAACTGCGCTTTTCGCCCCGGAGAGCACCCAGTACCAGACGGGGAACCCGATGCATCGCGCCCGTATCAAAGGTGAAGGAAACGTAGGGGTAGCTTTTTTTCAGTTTTTCCGCCCGGGCAGGCTGGGTGACCATGCAGCCCCCCACTCCGATGACCACGGCGGGATTGGCGTCCTTGATATGCTTATACTGCCCGATGATGGAGAGCGCTTTTTTTTCCGCGTGTTCTCTCACGGCGCAGGTGTTGACGAGAATCAGTTCCGCGTCCTCCGGGGTGAGGGTTTTTTGGTATCCCATGGCAACGCAGAGACCGCTGAGCCGTTCGCTGTCCGCTTCGTTCTGCTGGCATCCAAAGGTTTGAATAAAGTATTTCGGGGCGTTTTCCCCGACCCGTCCTTCTTTCTGGAGACGGGCTTTGACGGAATCGGCGGCGGCAAGGTGTTCCCGCACCTCTTCGTCTACGATTGCTTGTTCGATGTATCGTTCAGCCATGCTGTGTGAATCCTTTGCTTTTGTTTAGTCCGCCTTTTCGGTGTGGGTGACGGTGTACCCGTCGGCGGTGATTTCGAGATGATCGGCGGTGATGCCGGGGGTGGTGATGATTTCGCCCATATCGGTGACGAAGATGGCTTCAAAGCTCAGCTTGCCTTCCTCGTACAGCGCCAGGGACTCTTCTACGCCCATCACGAACAGGGCGGTGGACAGGGCATCGGCGGCGGAACCGTTGGCAGAATGGACTGCCACGCACCGGAGTCCGCTGTCAGCGGGAGCACCCGTCTTGCCGTCTAAAATGTGGTGATAGCGCACGCCGTTTTCTTCAAAAAACCGTTCATAATCCCCGGAGACGGAAAGGAAACCGGAGGGGAGATAATAGTAACCGAGAACGGTGTCGGTGGTGTCGGGATCCCGGATGCCGATTTTGTAGTTGCTGTACTCGGGCTTTTTGCCGTACACACCGATGTTTCCGCCGATGGAAACAATGCCGTAGGGCACGTCCGTGGTGTTCAGGTATTCCAGAACCGCCTGGGCAGCAGCGCCTTTTCCGATGCCGCCGAAGTCAATTTTGGATTCCTTGTCGATTTTTGTGATGGTGCTGCCGTCAATGGTCACTTTGTCGCGTCCCGTGTGGGAAAGGGCTTTTTCGATCTCTTTTTCCGTGGGAACAGGACCGCCGCCTGCTACATTCCACAGCTCCGTCAGCGTGCCAAGGGTGTAGTCGTAGGCACCATCGGTGAGATCCGCGATCTTGTCGGCGATGTCCAGCATGGAAACCAGACGCTCGTCCGCCCGGAGCATTTTGCTGATTCCGGAATTGAGGGCGTACAGATCACTTTTCGGATCATGGGCGGAGATCACGCCTTCGATGCCATCGAGAATCGCCGAGCATTGCGCCGCGGTGACAGCGAGATATTCGTCGCTGAGGGGCTTGCCGTTGGCATCCTTCCGTGCCAGACGAAGGGTCACGTAGGTGTCCATGGCGAAATAGGTGAAATCCCGGTATTCTTCCCCGGAGGAGGAACAACCCACAGTCGTCATCGTGAGTGCGAGAAGGAGAAGGGAGAACAGGAAGGTCAGACAGCGTCGGATCGGATGTTTCATAGGATACCTCACTGGTTGGGTTTTGAATTGGATTTTTTGTTCGGGAGAATGGCGGGAGCGAGAAGATTTAAGAGGATTCCGCTGAGAGTGCCATAGAAAAGAGACGCGGCGAAAAGGGCGGGGAGATACGCGAGGACGGCGGTGCTGAGTAGGAGACATCCCGCCAGAATCTGTCCCAAATTGTGAGCCGCAGCGCAGAGGACGGAGACCCCAATGAAGCTGCACCGCCGGGTGAAACAGGGTCGCTTCAGAAGAAACAGCAGAAGGAGCACGCAGACACCGCCTCCCAGGGAAAAAAGAAAGGACGTGGGATTGGCAAAGAGAAGAAACTGAAGCACAATGCGGCACAGAGATACCGCCGCTCCATCCCAGAGAGAATGGCGGAAACAGGCACCGAGAATGGCAATGT
This sequence comes from Eubacteriales bacterium, assembly GCA_045538235.1. GTDB lineage: Bacteria > Bacillota > Clostridia > Oscillospirales > CAG-272 > UMGS1696. The sequence continues at coordinate 857 of JAZSQX010000110.1, read as the reverse complement.
TGGCAAGTCCCGCCCGGAATCCGGGGAGGGGAAGGGGGGAGAGAGGGAATACGGCTTCCACGTAGGAGAAAATCAGTGCCGTCGCAACAAACAGGGCATCCGCCGTGAGACGGGAAATTTTGTTATCCGATGATAAAGTCCGCACGGTCGACCCCCTTGTCTGTGGATGCGCCTTCGATGGCAATGACGGTTTTCGCAGGAACGCACACGATGGATTCCCCCGTCCGTGAGATGCTCCCAGTTCGGACACAGATTCCGTCGGGGCAGTCGGAGGAGGTGACGGAGACCGCACCGTCGGCAATGGTGATGATGAGACACAGTTCCCCATCTCCTTCCACGGTGAACGTGCGATTCTCGCTGAGGGAATAACGGACCTCTCCGGCGGGACAGGTGACCACGCAGACGGAGCCGCTATGCCGGAAGAGGAGAATTCCGGAGAGGGGAATGAGAAGAGCGATCAGAATCAGAACCAGCACATCGTATCGGGTCAGTTTATGATGAGGCAAAAGGATCACGCACCTTCCGGTTCACTCCATATTTATTCCATTTTATTATACACCAATCGGGGGAATAAGTCAAGAAGTCCGACGCTTCCCGGCGTTTTTTTTCGAAAAAAATTTATGGAAAGAAAAACACCGGGAGCATGAATCGTCCCGGTGGAAAGCAGAGCATCTGCTGCATGATAGGTGCATGAGAGAAATTGGTTAAGGATTCTTTCGATACAAGTCCTCCGAGTCCGCGGTGTGGTTTGGTTAGCGGGAACTTGCATACCGGTTCTCAAACTGCATAACGAAAAAGAAAAACAGCCATCTCGGAAGAGATAACTGTTTTTCATTCCGCGCCACGCAGGATTCGAA
>JAZSQX010000258.1:0-2427 GCA_045538235.1 Eubacteriales bacterium | reverse complement strand
CGGAACATTGGGAGGGCAGATCCTGCCAGAGAGTACCGCCCATGGCAACGTTCATTACCTGGATTCCCCGACAGATGCCAAAGACGGGCTTGCCAAGGGAAAAAGCAGAGCGGATCAGAGCAAGCTCAAAGGCATCCCGGTGTTCTTCGGGCTTTCCGCATTCCGGCAGACGCGCTTCCCCGTAGCGATCGGGGGAGACGTCCCCACCCCCGGTAATGAGGAAGCCGTCGAATGCTCGGGCGTATTCCTCCGCAAGAGCAGAATCCGCGAGATTCGGAAGCAGAACGGGCAGCACGGGAATCCCGCAGGTGGCGGAAACCTCCATCAGCAGATCGGGATACCGGCGACGCAGAATAAAATCCCGCCCCTCGGTGGAAAGGGTGATGGCAATGGTTTTCATGGGTACTCTCCTTGTGAAAAAGAAGATTGGATGTTTTCTGCCATTAGGATATCATGAATCCCGCTCAAAAGCAAGCAAGAATTTGTTGAATTGAAAATTTCCTGAAATGCAAGTGCCGCTTGCAGAAAAACCGGTACATTTTGGACGGCGGCTGCATAGAATAAACAGAGAAACCAAACCAAGGAGGGTCTTATGGAACAGATGGGGGAAGGATTTCTGAAAGTACGGGTGACCACGGCGGGCGGGACATTGCCCGTGGAGGGCGCGGTGGTGACGGTGACGGAATATGATCGAGATGATACAGGGAGGGGAGAGGTGCTCTATTCCCAGCGGACGGATCGGGGGGGGCTGACCCAGACGCTTTCTCTGGCGGCACCCTCTTCCTCGGACAGTCTCCGACCGGGCGCGGCACAGCCCTATGCGGTATACAACGTCACCGTGACCTACGATGGCTATTATCCCGTGGAAGGGGTGGGGGTTCCCGTGTTCGATCGCATTGTGGCGGTGCAGCCGGTAAACCTGATTCCCCTCAGCGAAGCGGACACCATTGCGGGAGCACAGGGGGATCGGGTGATGATCTACGAAACCCAGACGGGATCCTCCCTTCAGCCGGGAGGGGCGGATCGGGAGGAAATCGGCAATGAAAACGGCAGTATTACGGGGGGCATGAGACAGAACGGGATGGAAGGGGGAGGCAGATGAACGGTGTCCTGCGACCTGTGATCCCCGAGACGATTACGGTGCATCTGGGAAGACCGGAGGAAGCGGCGCGGAACGTGACCGTGTCTTTCGTGGATTACATAAAAAACGTGGCATCCAGCGAAATCTATCCCACCTGGCCGGAGAGTGCGCTTCGGGCGAATATTCTGGCACAGATCACCTTTGCCTTAAACCGGATCTACACGGAATATTACGCCAGCCGGGGGTATGATTTCCAAATCACCAACTCCACCTCCATTGACCAGTCCTTTGTGTACGGGCGGGACATTTTCGAAAACATTTCCCAGATTGTGGATGAGATTTTCGATACCTACATCCGACGGCGGGGATCCATCGAGCCTCTCTTTGCCCTGTACTGCGACGGGGTGGAGGTGCAGTGCGGGGGACTATCTCAATGGGGAAGCGTATCGCTGGCGGAACAGGGGTATACTCCCTATGAGATTTTGCGCTATTACTACGGCGACAACATCGATCTGGTGGATAACGTCCCCGTGGAGGGCATTGCGGAGTCCTATCCCGGTACGCCTCTCCGCATCGGCACCATCAGCGACGACGTGCTGCTGATCCAGACCCGGCTGAACCGGATTGCGAAGAATTACCCGGGACTGCCCAAAATCGCGGATCCCGACGGGGTGTTTGCGGCGGACACGGAGGATGCGGTACGGGCGTTCCAGCGGCAGTTTGATTTGTCACCGGACGGCGTGGTGGGGCGGGCAACGTGGAATGCCATCACCCGGATTTACGGCGGGGTGAAGCGGCTGACGGATGTGAATTCCGAGGAAATCCCACAGGAAGATGTGACGCTGCTCTTCAATGAACGGCTGGCGGAAGGTGCTTCCGGCATTGCGGTGCGGGAGCTTCAGTATCTGCTGGCGGTGATTGCCACCTTTTTCAATTCCGTCCGCCCCGTGGCGATCGACGGGATTTTCGGACCCACCACAAGAGGCGCGGTGGAGGATTTTCAGTACGCCTACGGTCTTCCCGTGGACGGCATCGTGGGTCCCGTGACATGGCAGGCGATTTACGATACCTATGTCACTCTGCTCGATTCCCTGCCGGAGAATTACTTTGCCTCCACCACCCTGCCGTATCCCGGTTCTCCCCTGCAGATTGGCTCCCGGGGTGAGGCGGTGACGGCACTGCAGAATTATCTCAACCGCATCTCCGACGTGTACACGAACATTCCGAAAATCACCGTGGATGGGGTGTACGGAAGACAAACGGCGGAGGCGGTACGGGTGTATCAAAGCATTTTCGGACTGGAGGAAACCGGGGTGACGGGATCCGTTACCTGGGATTCCATTGCC
>JAZSQX010000124.1:0-6777 GCA_045538235.1 Eubacteriales bacterium | reverse complement strand
AATGATCGTTGATACTTTTACAGGACGTCTGATGCCCGGTCGCCGCTATTCCGATGGCTTGCATCAGGCAATCGAAGCAAAAGAGGGTGTGCAGGTACAAAAGGAGAACAAAACGCTTGCTACCATCACCTTCCAGAACTACTTCCGTATGTACGATAAACTTTCCGGCATGACGGGTACCGCTCTGTCCGAGGAGAACGAATTCCGTGAAATCTACAATCTGGACGTGGTGGAGGTTCCCACCAACCGTCCCATGATACGGAAGGACCATCCCGACGTGGTGTACCGCTCCAAGGCAGGGAAGGATCGCGCCATTATCAGCCAGATTCGCGCGTGTCACGAAAAGGGTCAGCCCGTTCTGGTTGGTACGGTGTCCATTGAAAAATCCGAAGAGCTGTCGAAAAAACTGAAGGGCGCAGGCATTCCCCATACCGTGCTCAACGCGAAGTACCATGAGATGGAAGCGGACATCGTGGCACAGGCAGGTAAATTTGGTGCCGTTACCATTTCCACCAATATGGCAGGTCGTGGTACTGTCATCATGCTGGGCGGTAACGCGGAATATCTGGCAAAAGCGGAAATGCGGAAGGAAGGCTACGAGGAAAGTGTCATTGCCCTTGCCACTGGTTCTTCCGAATCCGTCAGCGAAGAGGTTTTCGCCGCCAGAGCCCATTATCGTGAGCTTTATAAAAAATACCAGGAAATCATCAAGCCCGAAGCAGACAAGGTCAGAGAAGCTGGCGGTCTCTTCGTCATCGGTACCGAACGGCACGAATCCCGCCGGATTGATAACCAGCTCCGCGGACGTTCCGGCAGACAGGGGGATCCCGGGGAATCCCGCTTCTTCCTGTCCTTCGAGGACGATCTGATGCGCCTTTTCGGTTCTGAGCGGATCACGGGTATGGTGGATCGGCTTGGGCTGGACGAGGATACCCCCATCGACGCAAAAATTTTGTCCGGCTCCATTGAATCCGCTCAGAAACGTCTGGAAGACCAGAACTTCAACCGCCGGAAGAACGTCCTTTCCTACGACGACGTGATGAACCAGCAGCGTGCACTCATCTACAAACAGCGTTCTGAGGTGCTGGACAACGCCGATATGCGCCAGACCATCGCCAACATGATCGAAGGAACGCTGGACGATGCAGTGAACAGCTTCCTCCACGAAGAAAACTTCGAGCAGTGGGATGTGGATGGACTCCGCGCCAAGTATCTCGGTCTCCTCTGTTCCGAAAACGATTTCCGCGTGATGGAAGGGGAGCCTGCCGCCATGAGGGAAACCATCCGGAATACCCTGAAAGAACGGGCAAAAGAACTCTGCAAGAAGAAGGAAGAACTGTTCGGGGAAGAGCAGATGCGCGAACTGGAACGGATCATCCTTCTCCAGAATGTGGACAAGAAGTGGATGGATCACCTCGAATCCATGGACTCTCTCATGGAAACCATTGGACTCCAGGCGTATGCCCAGAGAAGCCCCATTGCGGAATATCGTCTCCACGGTGCGGATCTCTTTGATGAGATGATCATGAATATCCGGGACGACACTGCCCGCATGATTCTCTCCGTGGTGCCGAGACCCCAGACCGAACTGAAGCGTGTGGAAGTGGCGAAGCCCGTTTCCGAAGGATTTGCCGGCGGCAGTCAGACCAAAACGGTCAAGAAGCCCGTGGTGAACGCCGCGAAGAAAGTGGGAAGAAACGATCCCTGTCCCTGCGGAAGCGGCAAGAAGTTCAAGAAATGCTGCGGAGCCGGAACTGGGGCAGACGATTCTGAAGAATAAATCATAACGGACGGAAACGACTATGGGATTTGGAACTCTGTTTTTTGGCTACTTTCTGATGTTTGCGTTCTCCCTGTCGCAGATTTACTTTTTCGCAGACATTTTTGGTGCTCTGATCTCCCTGTATGCTCTCTCAAAGTTATCCCAGTATCACAGAGACTTCGCACGGGCAATGATACCCACTCTGGCATTTCTGGGGCTGTGCGGGCTCACGGCGGTGTTCCTGCTGTTCAATATCGGAACGGAAAGCACGCTTTTGTCCATGCTTCTCAACATCGGAAAAGCGGCATCGGCGTGTATCATGCACATTTTCCTCTTCCGTGGAATCCGGGATCTCGCTCGCGGAGCAGATTCGGATAAGCTTTTGAACGGCTCTGCTCGAAGTCTCCGCATGACCATGATTTACTACGTTTTTTACGCGTTGGTTGTGGTGTGCAGTCCGTTTCTCGGAACGACTGGAACCTATGCGAGTGTCGTTGTGTATTTGTACTGGGTCGCCTGTCTGATCGTAAATCTGATGCTGATTTATCGCTGCTTCGGCATTCTGATTCCGGCGGATGAAGATGAGGATGCACAGAAACGCTCCCGATTTGCCTTTATCAATAAGGTGAACGACAAATTTGACAGCCTCGGGGATTCGCTGGCGGAATTCAAAAATACCCCGGAAGAAACGCCTTTGAAAAAAAAGAAAAAGAAAAAGTAAAGGAGAAAAACTATGGGATTCGGCTTGGTTCTGGCAGGATTCATTCTGCTGTTCAACCCGGTAATTCACGTGATTGACCTCATTCCGGACGCCATCGGATTTTTTCTCATCGCGGCGGGACTCACAAAACTGTCCTGCTTTATCGGAAAAATCGAACAGGCAAGAAGTCTGTTTCTGAAACTCGCCTATGTGGAACTTGGCAAAATGGTGTCGCTGTTTTTGATTCCGTACGGAAATTCAGCTGCCGCTTCCGATCTCGGAACCACAAAGCTCCTCTTAGCGTTTGTATTTTCTCTGGTAGAACTGCTCCTTTTCATGCCGGCACTGAAAAACCTCTTTGAAGGCATTTCCTTTGCCGGGATGATGTATAACGGCAGCGTGATCCAGGAAAAGAGAGAGAAAAAAGTGCGAGTCCTGCGGGAAATTCGCGCTTCCGACGGCAAAACCCGCAAAGCGGTGGTCAGGGAAGTGCGCCCCATTGAACGGTACGAAACCGTATCCGCTTCCATTCTTACGTTTTACATCATCCGCTTGGCAGGCTCGATTCTGCCCGAATTGACGGAGCTTCAGATGTATGACTACATTGGGGAAGTCACGGCAACCTCCCGCCGCCTGACGTATTACAAGCCTTTTCTGTACGTCCTCTGCTTCCTGATTGTCTTGATCGCGGGAATCGTGTATATCCGCCGAATTTCAAAATTCTTCGGGAATGTAAGAAAAGACAAAATTTTCATCGATTCGCTGAAAGAAAAGTATGCCAGGGATATCCTTCCCAATGAGACGTATTTCACGGCAAAGAGCATGAATCTGGCGCTGATTCTCTTTGGTGCATCGGTTGTTGCTTCGCTGGTGCTCCCCGTCAATGGCGTTAACGTCATGGTTGGCGCGATTTCATCGGGAATTCTGATTGCCGCTTCCTGCATTCTTGCCAAGTGGGAGAAGCTTGCCAAGGGGATCGTTCCCATTTCCGTAGTCCGCGCTGTTCTGTCTGTGCTGACTGCTCAGGCGCAATATGCCTTCTATTCGGAATACGACGAAGTCATCGCCATTGATTATTTTGACAATGCCTACACGCTGTACTACCGCATGGCAACGCTGGAAGTGATCGAAAATCTTCTGGCAAGTGCAGCGGTGATCCTCTTCTACATCCTGCTGACAAGAGCGGTGAAAAAACAAATTGCCACCTTCGGCATCCAGGATGAATCGGTTCAGTATAACAAAAAGAATCGCGATGCGGAAATTGGCAGTGCCGTCAACGGAAAAGTGATGGTGTGCCTGATTCTCACCGTAGTGCATTACATTTTGGAAGCTTTGTATCGCTACTTACTCACCGCATCCTCATTTATGATTGCAGTGAACATGGGGGTGACCCTCATCATGATCTGTTACGCGGTGTATGCGCTCAACTTCATCTCCGAGCAGGTCTATCAAAGCGAAATTCATCGGTTCTGAATGGAGAAAACGAAAACCTCTGTACGAAAATGGTACAGAGGTTTGCTTTATATTTTGTGGAATTTCTTACAGAATCGTATACCGACCTTCCATCGCACGCCGCAGGGTAACCTCGTCTGCGTATTCCAGATCCCCACCCACGGGAACACCGTTGGCAATGCGGGTGACCTTCACGCCAAAGGGGGAGACGAGCTTAGCAACATACATCGCCGTTGCCTCACCTTCCACCGTGGGGTTCGTGGCGAGAATCAATTCTTCCGGCGCATCTTCCGGATTGCTGACACGGCCCAGGAGCTCCTTGATGGTCAGCTTTTCCGGTGTAATCCCGCGCATGGGGGAGATGGTACCGTGGAGAACGTGATAGACACCCTGAAACTGCCGTGTCTTCTCAATGGCGAGAACGGCACGGGGATCCTCCACCACGCAGATTACGGAATGATCTCTGGCATCGGAAGCACAGACGGAGCAGAGCTCTTCCGTCGTGATGTTGCAGCAGCAGGCGCACTTTTTGATTTCATTTTTCGCAGCAAGGATGGCGGCAGCAAAATCCTCCGCATCCTGATCCGAGAAATTCAGCACACAGAACGCGTACCGGGCAGCGGATTTCTTTCCAACACCGTCCAGCTTGCGGAACATATCGGTGAGCCGTTCCAGTGGCTCCAGATTCTCCGCCATACTCAGAACAGACCGGGCATACCGGGTACGTTCAGACCGCCGGTGAGTTTACCCATTTCGGAGGCGTTGGTATCGGAAACCTTTTTGATGGCTTCGTTGACTGCGGCAACCAGAATATCGGACAGGGTTTCGATGTCGTCGGGATCTACCACTTCGGGTTCGATGGCGATGGACTGAACTTCCAGTTTCCCGTTGATTTTCACGGTAACCACACCACCGCCGGCTTTCACTTCGTATTCACGTGCGTCCAGATCTTCCTGGAGCGTTGCCATGTCTTCCTGCATTTTCTGAGCCTGCTTGATCATGCTCTGCATATTGGAGGGACCGCCGCCCATACCCTTGGGGAGTTTTGCTTTCATCTTTATGTACCACCTTAAAAAATTTTTTATATCGACCGCGTAAAGCGGGGAAAGTCAGAATTCTTCCAGTTCGTCGAGAGCAGGTCGCTTTTTTTGAACCGCACCGATTTCCACACGGATGGTTGCCCCGGCTTCCGTGATTCCGCACATACGGAATGCAGCGGCGAGGGACTGGGATGCTGCCTCGGAAGAGAGCATCTGTTTGCCGAAATCGTTGACTGTACGGATCAGAACCGAGCGCTTGTCTTCCGACACAAAGCAGTCACACTCGTTGAGGAATCCAGCACAGAGAGGATTTTGCGCAGAAATTCGTTCAATGACGTCACCAAGATCCACTACGGGGGTCATTTCCATGGTAGGAGTCGAGTCCGCCGTTTCGGATTCGTTTACGTTTGTTTCAGGTTCAGTCGAAGCCGCGTCCGCTGTTACAGAAGGGGACTCACTGAACGGTGTCTGGTCAGAGGAGGCAGGAGCCGCACTTCTCGGCATCGTTTCCAGCAGCACCAATTTTTCTTCCAGCGCCGCGATACGGGAGAGAAGGGAAGCCGTGGAGGTTCCGAGAGAAGCATCCCCCATCTTGAGAAGAGTCAGTTCCGCACAGAGCCGTTTTGTCTGGGGAAGACGCGCCATCTCGCGAAGAGCCTCATCCATGAGTTCAAAGTGATAGGTCAGCGTTTCTTTGGAGAACCGTCTGGCGGCATCGGCAAGGAGACGCATTTCCGGCTCGGTGAGATCCAGATAATGCCCACGCTCCTGTTCCGGCAGATACTGGAATACCAGCATATCCCGCCAGAATCCGATGAGCTCAGACCAGTAGACGGCAATGTCCTTGGAGGAAGACACCACCGTTTCGACCATTTTGAAAAGGGAAGCCGCATCGTTTTTTGAAACAGCCGCCGCGGTTTTGTAGAGAATTTCAATGCCGGTCAAGCCGAGGGTTTCGCTGACCCGTTCCACCGTGACATCATGACCGCCGGCACCGCATAGCTCGAACAGACTGATGGCATCCCGCATACCGCCCTGGGACTGCTTTGCCAGAATCAGCGCCGCATTGTCATCCAGCACCATATCTTCCCATCCGGCAATCTGCTTGAGCCGGGATGCGATGACCTCCGACTGAATGCGCCGGAAATCGAACCGCTGACAGCGGGACACAATGGTAGCGGGCAGTTTGTGAAATTCCGTAGTCGCGAGAATAAACACCACGTGCTCCGGCGGCTCTTCCAGCGTCTTCAGAAGGGCATTGAACGCACTGGACGAGAGCATATGCACTTCGTCGATGATGTACACACGCTTCGAGAGAGCAGCGGGAGTGAACTGGACGGCATCTCGGATATCCCGGATGTAGTCCACGCCATTGTTGGAAGCGGCATCCATTTCCAGTACGTCCGGTGCATTTCCTTCGTCGATGGACTGACAGGCAAAGCACTTGCCGCAGGGGTTGCCGTTCTCCAGGGCTTCACAGTTCAGAGCCTTTGCCAGAATCTTGGCGCAGGTAGTTTTGCCCGTGCCTCTGGGACCGCAGAACAGATAGGCGTGGGAAAACTTTGCCATCTGCGCCTCGTATTTGAGGACGGATGTCACATGATCCTCCCCGTATACGTCGTCGAAGAACCGGGGACGGTATTTCCGATACAGCGCCTGATGCAAAACGATCACACCCCTTATGAAAAAATACAGAATAACTCGCAAATCAAGACCATACACCCTAAAGTCGATAAGAAGCGTGTACGCGACGTCGCACTTCCGGCTCGGAACAGGCTCCCTCGCGGCGCATCAACTAAACTGCTTAATGCTGCTTGGTTCCC
>JAZSQX010000061.1:0-3160 GCA_045538235.1 Eubacteriales bacterium | reverse complement strand
TCCTTCCTGCGGGAAGACGGAGGCGGAGGGGTATGTCGACCGGGTGGTTCTCCGGGATCTTGTGTCCATTGAGGACGAAGCGGTGGCACTGGAAGCCTCGCCCGCTCCCGTGGCAGAGCTGCTCCGGGCAGAAGCGTCCGGGGTGGATGTGAAACGATCGGCGGATGCTGTCATTGACTATTCCAACATCGACAGCGGCTACGTGATGGTGCAGTACACCACGGAAACCGACCGCCGGATCAAGGCTCAGGTGAAGGGTCCCACCACCACGTACACCTACAACGTGACCCCCGGCAAGTGGGAGGTGTTCCCCATTTCCGAGGGAAGCGGCGTGTATACCATTTCGATTTTCCGCAATGTGACGGGAACCAAGTATGCGTCCGTTCTCTCCTGCACGCCCCAGGTGAATCTGACCGACGAGTTTGCCCCCTTCCTCTACCCCAATCAATACGTGGACTACGGGGCAGCGCCGAATACGGTGGCAAAGGCGGCGGAATTGACGAAGGATCTCACCGGAACCCTCGAAAAAGTCACGGTGATCTACGATTACGTGGTGAAAAATCTCACTTACGACAAAGAAAAAGCCGCATCCGTGAAGAGCGGGTATCTCCCCGTTCTGGATGAGGTATTAGAAAAGAAAACGGGAATCTGTTTTGACTATGCCGCCCTCATGACGGGGATGCTCCGCAGTCTGAAAATCCCCTGCAAGCTGGTGGTAGGGTACGCGGACACGGCCTATCACGCCTGGATCCACGTCTGGTCGGAGGAAACCGGCTGGGTGGACGGTGCGATCTTCTTTGACGGCACGTCCTGGCAGCGGATGGATCCCACTTTTGCTTCCTCCGGGAACAAGAGCGCGGCGATTATGCAGTACATCGGCAACGGATCCCATTATACGGCGAAGTACCTGTACTGAAAATCAAGCCGCACGTTGTCAACAGTAAGTTTTGATCAAACTTTTTCAAAAGTTTGCGGGTTTTTAGGGCGGAGCCCTGAATCGACCGTCGCAACGGTCGAAATACCCAAGACTCACAAAAAAGTTCCTCTTTTTGGTACTTTTTCTCCTCGCTAAAGGAGAAAAAGTACCACTAACGATTTTGCAATACAACCCGGCTGGCGCATTCCGGAACATTTTCCAAAGTGCGGCAGTCCTGTTTTTATAAAAAGAAAACGAAACGAACGAAATCGGGAGAATCAGCATGAGCAGCATGAGCAGCATGAGCAAGAAACTGACGTGGAGCGAATTGTCCGCCCTGTGCCTGGAGCTGTTCCTCTTTCTCCACGGAGGCGCGGATCCCGCCGGGGCATTGCACCTCATAGCGGAGGAAGACGGGGGCGCACGAAAAGAGGCACTCCGGAACATGGCGGAAGAGACGGACAACGGCAGCCGCCTCTCCGATGCCATGGAGAAAAGCGGACTTTTTCCCCTCGATGCCGTACACATGGTGCGGGTAGGAGAAATGACCGGGCGGGTGGAAGAATCCCTCGCAGGACTCGCCGACTATTACGACCGCATGGATGCCACGGAACGTCGTCTGCGGGCGGCGGTTTCCTATCCCGCGGTGCTGTTTTGTGCCATGACGGCGGTGTTACTCCTGCTTGCGACAAAGGTGCTCCCCCTGTTTCAGGATTTGTACGAATCCCTCGGCGGTGCCGTCAGCGGTGCGGCGGGGGTGGTGTTTGCGGCAGGGGAGGTGCTCTCGCCCTGGGTACCCCTGTTCTGGTGCCTGCTCCTCCTCTTTGCGGGAAGCGTGCTTGCCGTGACCACGGTACCCGGACTGCGGAATGGTCTCTGGAATCGGATGCTCATGGGACGGGGGAAGACGGGGGAAGCCCTTCGAAACGCCCGTTTTGCCCGCGCCTTGTCCATGGCGATTCACAGCGGTCTGCCGGGGGCGGAAGCGGTAGAATGTGCCGCGCGGGTGCTGGAAACGGATCCCGATGGGGCAGAGCGGTGCCGGAAATGCCTGGAGAGAATCGAAAATGGGGGCGATTTTGCCGACGCTATGGGGGAAGCCGCCCTTCTGCCGGAGACGGAATGCCGCCTGTTGACCCTGGGTCTTGCCGGGGGAAACGGGGAGCGAGCCGCAGAGGAGATTGCACGGAGGATGGAGCGTGACGCGGAGGAAGTGCTCGATAAAACGGTGTCCCGCCTGGAGCCCGCGCTGGTTGTGATCAGTTCCCTTCTGGTGGGGGGCATTCTGCTGGCGGTGCTTCTGCCCCTGATGGACTTGATGAACGCCCTGTCCTATTAAAGGAGACTGAGCCATGAAAAAACGATTCCGGATTCCGGAGACGGTGGTGCTTTTTGTGATTCTGGCGGTGCTTCTGCTGGGATTCAGCCTGGTGCTGGATCGGGCGGGGGAACGCCAACGGGAAGAAACCCGACTCCGATTGGAAGAAAATCTTCGTCTTGCCGCCGTTGCCTGCTATGCCGCCGAGGGAATCTATCCCCCGGATGCGGAATATCTGGCAGAGCATTACGGCGTGGCGTTGGACGGGGAACGCTATACGGTATTTTACGAAATTTTTGCGGAGAACATCATGCCGCAAATCACGGTAGTGGAGAGAAAGTCATGAAAGAACGACGCTCCCTTGCGGGATTTTTTCCGTGGATTCTCTTTGTGTGCTTTGGCATCGCCGTCCTGTGGGTACTTCTCTCCCAGACAAGCCTGCTCCGGGACATTTCCCGACAGAACGACGCCGCCACTACCATGCGCACCGCGGGGGACTACCTGACGGGGAAGGTGCGGCAGTCGACGGCGGTGGAAGCGGGAACTTTTGGCGGATGCGATGCCGTTGTGCTTATGGAGGAGATCGAAAATGTGACTTACCTCACCCGGATCTACTGCTGGGAGGGGAGTTTACGGGAACTGTTTTCTCCCGCCGATGTTCCCATGGAGCCGGCGGACGGGGAAAAACTCCTCAAAATGCAGGATATGACAGCGGAGGAATCGGACGGCGTGCTGAAGGTGACGTTTTTGGACGAAACCGGCGCGACGGAAACGGTGCTGCTCCGGGTGGGAGGGTGACATGGAACGAAAATCCTTTCTGCTCCTGACGGAAATGGTTCTCATGATCGCGGTGTTGGCGCTGGCGGCGGGCATCTGTCTCCGGGGTGTGATCCTTGCGGGAATTCGGGCGGAAGTAAAGTCGGATC
>JAZSQX010000072.1:0-7810 GCA_045538235.1 Eubacteriales bacterium | reverse complement strand
CCCGCTCACCGAAATAGCCGGCAAAGAGCTTCTCGCGAATTTCATCGTTGATGGTAATCCGCTTGTACTCGTAGGTGGGAACCTTCTCCACAGCGGGGAGCTGCACGTCGGCGTTCAGCACGATGGTATTGCCCTTGTCGTTGGTGATAGTGCCATGTGGCGTGACAGGAGTAACTGGTTCCGTCGGCGCAAAGGATTCCAGCATAAGCGTCAGAATTTGTGGCTGTAATCCCAGATTCGTGGGATACAACTGGAGAATGTATTCTTTCCATGAAGCTGTCACCTTCCACACGGTACCGTTTCCGCTCTGGCAAAGGCGATAGCGTACAATCCAGTCGCCCTGTTTGGTTTCCCACATGTTCTTATCGGGATCAAGGGAGGTGTGTCCCGCCTGTTCCGCCTCCGCAAGAAGAGCAGACAAATCGTCTCCTGCGGATTCAACTGTCAGCGAGGAGCCGGTACTGGATGCGGATGCCCATTCCGTTCCCCGTTCCGAATCGACCTTCTTCCAGCCGACAACGGGAATATACAGCCCCCAATCCTCTCCGCGATAGTAATTGGCAAGGTAATAGATGTTCCCCGCCATTTCAGGAAGCATCAGTTCTTCACTCCAATCCTCCACGAACAAAGGCAGATCCAGTTCATATTCCTTCACATACCAGTCGTACATGGCTTCCTGATAATTTCGGTAGTAATAGGCAAAGGGCATTCCCTGCTGATCCATCAGGATGTCGCAGGAACCGTCCTCATAACGCTGGACAATCATGTAATGCGGGCCTTTTCCATCCAGTTCGTAATAACCATTCTCACTGAGCGCCCCTACCTTGACGATGATATGATCAAATTCACTGGGCAAAGAAACAAGAATCCGATATTTCCAAAATTCCAGTTTCCCGCGAATGGAGGGGGAAGTCATTTCCTCCACCTTCTCCAGAGTATGCAGTTTTTTATCCGGAATCTTTTTTCTTACCGTCCCTTCATTCTGAGGGTACAGCGCGTATTCCATCCCCGCCATGACTTCGTTGACATAATTCTGCGGATCGGCGTACTGTCCGCGCTGGTTCGTACCCGGAACCGTATTGTTCTGCTGGTTCTTGTCTTCCAGATTGGGCGATTTTTCCACAGCTTCCGCTATTTCGTCTTTTTCCTCTGCCTCTACAACCGGATTGGTCAGGAGACAAACGGCTGCGACGACGCTCAAAATCCCCGCAGTCAACAGGATCCATACCTTTGGTTTCTTGTAATACATCACGTTTTTCACCCTTTCCTTTACGCCCACTTCCCCAAATGCCAGGGGGCAGGCTGCAATTCTTCTGCGATGGACGGCGGCATTCAGAAGAGCGGCGGAATAGGCACGCCGTTCCTCCGTTTCCATCCCTCGCACGACCTTTTCGTCGCATGCCTGTTCGATGTCCCGGCACAGGAAGACGTACGCCACCCAGAGAACGGGGTTGAACCAATGCACCGACAGGAGGAGAAATCCGATGGGCTTCCACCAGTGATCCCGACGGCGGACGTGGGCTTCCTCATGGGCGATGACGTAGGTGACGTCCGCTTCCGGGAGACTGTACGGCAGGTAAATCCGGGGTCGGAGGATACCGAACACAAAGGGAGAACCGATGCGGTCGGTCTGCCAGACGTTGTCCCGCATCCGCGTGGCCGTCCGCACCTGCTTCCACAGCAGAAAACAGCTCACCGCGGCGTAACCGAGCATGACACACACGCCCAGCACCCAGAAATGTGCCAGTACAAACGACCAGACCTGGGTGGGATTGACGCTGTCACCCGGAGAGGCTGGAGCAAGGGATTCTGACAGAATGGGATTCACGACCCCATCCACTACGGGGAGTCCGCTGTCAATGACCGGGGCGGCGGTATAGATGATCTCTTTAGGAAGAGGCTCACTATTCGGTACCAGACTCACCGGGCTCTCGGGGACATCGGGAATCACCAGCCGGAGCGCCACCAGAATCCACAATCCGCAGAGAATCCAGCGAGGTGCTTTCCGCAGAAGAAGTCTGAGAATCAGAACCACCGCCACAATCCAACTGGCGGTCAGACTCATGTTGACGATTTTCAGAAAGATCGCTTCCATCCTGCCCTCCTATTTCTCAATAATCCGGCGGATTTCCGCAATCTCCTCTTCCGTGAGAGACTGACGCTTGGCAAATGCGGCAAGGAAGGCGGGAATGGAGCCTTCGAAGGTCTTCTCCATCATTTCTTCCATTTCTGCCGCCTGCACCTCATCCTTCGACACCAGAGAGGTGACAATGGTGTTTTCGTTTTTCACCACGCCCCGCTCGGACAGTCGTTTGATCACCGTATAGGTGGTGGTGCGGCTCCATCCCAGCTCCTCATGGCAGAGCTTCGCCAGCTTGGTGCTGTTAATGGGCTCGTTCTTCCATAGAATCAGGCAGAAGCGGTATTCGCTTTCGAAAATTTTCGGTGCTGCCATCTTGTTTTTCCTCCCAGAGTTTGTTCTAATGCATTAGACTACGTATTTAGTCTAACACATTAGACGTTTTCTGTCAAGGGGGATTTTGGTGATGTTACAATTTGTTCACAAAAAAATCCGGTGCAGTCAGAAGCCCGCAGACTCCCCTGCACCGGAGTTGATTTATGTTTCGTTAGTATGGCGAATGCTGTCCCAGACGCGCCCATCCAGTTCTCTGGGGAGGACGGGTGTACGGTTCCGCACGGCATCCTCCGTTTCCTTACGGGTGAAGTGGGACACCCCGCTAACCACGCTGCCGTCCGTCCGACGAAGTGCCGAGCGCCGGATCTTCGCCGTTACCGAAGCACCAGCGAGAAGCACCAGCGCTCCCACGGCGAACACCGCAAACTGCCACGGACGCTCATCGGGCTTGGTAACCAGGATTTGTGCGTCCTTCATATCCAGGGGATAGAGGGTAATCCCCCCCTGCGTCGTAGCATAGCCGGTTGCGGTGCAATCTACCCGGACAGCGGTTCCGTATTTCTCCGCCGCCATAGCCAGAAAAGCTTCCGTCTTCTCCGTCCCCACCTTTTCCGCTAAGATATCGATGTGGAGAACGTTTTCGCTCTCGTGAATTCCCATGGAAACCATGCCGATTTCAATATCCTCGAAATATGGGAAGATTTCCTCCTGCACTGCCTGCAGATATCGCTTCGAGTACGTCTGTGTCACGATGGTCACGGAGTTGTCGTTCCGAACCAGCCGGAGAATTTCCTCCCGGAGCGCTTCTCCTGCTTCGTCATTCGTCACGCCGAAGGTCAGGTTTTCCGTGCTACCGTCCGTGGACCAAACACCGCCGAGGGCATCCGGGAAATTCTCGCCCCAGGAACGGAAGAGTTCCCCCGCGGACGCATAAGTCCCCACTTCCTCCGCCGCCACCCTGGTACACAAAACTGTCAGGATGAGCAGGCATAACATCATACGCAATTTCATACGTTTCCTCCATTCAATATGTCCCGCAGAGTCCGGATTCCACGCCGGTACCTGCGATAGACGGCAGGCAAGGACAGACCCACGATGCTTCCAATTTCGCCAAAGTTCAAATCCCCGTTCAAGTGCAGGGTGACGATTTCCCTCTCCTCCGCTGTCAGATGTGCCATGGCGCGCTCCACGTCCATCCGCAAGACGGTTCCCTCCGCGGGATCCTCCGTGACCTCTTCCGTTTTTTCCTCCCGCTTCCCAGCTTTCCGGAGGGCATCAATGGCGGCATTGTGTGCCACGGCAAAGAGCCACGCCCGGGGATTCGCCATGGTCGGCTCCGGCGGTGAGAGATAGAGCTTCACAAAGACCTCCTGGGTCACATCCTCCGCTGTCTCCTTCGACTGCACGATGCGGAAAACGATGGTGTACACCGGCTTTTTCATCTCTTCGTAAATCCGCGCGAACGCCGCTTCCTTTCTTTCTCGCAGGGCGGTCAGTTCCCGTTTCCAGTCCAGTTGTTCCATACGTTCCCTCCTTTCACTCCCTATAACGGATCAGCGCGGTGTTTTTTTCGCTGTTTTTCAAAATTTTTCAAAAAAACGGACGCCGCCGGGTGTGGTAGCGTCCGCTTTGCTTATTCATAGAGAAATTCGTAGTCGGGCAGTGCCTTCCATTCCTCGCTTGCGTAAATTTTCTCCGTGATCTGACGCAAGGCATCGAGAAATTCTTCGGCTTCCTTGTTATAGCCCTCTCCCCCATGCGCCACATTCCGGCAGGTGATGGTTTTGTTCACCGTTTCGCTCCGCACCGTGAGAATCATGGTCTGACTGGGTTCCGACATCACCCGCAGTTCCGCGTCGGGCGCGTTGAAGGGATCGTATTCTGCAGGATATGCATTCAGATTCAGCCCGTTCAGAATGGTGCGAATTTCCGACAATTCCGCCTCGGAGAACACCAGCGTGGTGACATAATCCTCGGGATGGGTGGCATCCGTGGTTTTCACCAGCCGCCCCGTTGTACTGTCGTACGAGCTGATGCCGTAGGTGTTAAACGTGATGGCAAAGGAGAAGTCCTCCGGAATATCCGTTTTTTCCGGCAGATCGACTGCCACACACCCGGTTATGAGCATGGCGATCAGCAAAAAGCAAGATGCCTTCATGAAAAGAGCGATTTTTCCTTGTTTCATACGGTTTCCTCGTTTCCTTTTCTGCCGCAAGCCTTATCGACTGCGGAGCAGATTCCCTTCTTGATCATAAATGCTTTCTCCCGCTGGGAATCCAACGTCTGCCTGTCTTCCGTCCTCCGCATACCAAAGGAATGCCAGCGCCTTGTGTACGTAGCCGAGGGTATCCTCCGCCACAACGTAATACGACACAACGTCTCCCGTTTTGACCTCAAGCTCTTTTATAAAATGCCAATCCGGGGTTTCCCCCAGTCCCTTTTCCGTCAAATCCTCTCGGGAAATCTCGTTTCCGTTGATTTCGCCGACCAATTCGTACCGCACAAATGTGACGCCGCTTTCTACGGGCTTGCTGTTGACAGAAAGATGCCCGTCGAGAGACAGAATCCCTTTTCGCAGAGTCGCGCTGGATCCCATATTCACGTGCACTTGCGGCAGATAGCGGTCGCTCAAATAGGAGAGATCCACATCTTCCAGAATCTCCGTTTGGGTAACACCGCCGGATTCCATGGTGAGAACCGGGTGTTCCTCGTATTCCTCGAACAGTTTTACGGGAATCACTCCGGTGAAGGCGGTATTCTCCCGCGTCATCACCACGCTCTCGTGTCCCAATGTTAGAATCAATGTCATATCCTCGGTGACGGATTTGGGGAGAACGGTAATCACCGTTTCCACCGTGTGTGCGACAGAATCCAGTTCTCCCGTCGTGCAGGCAACATCTGCCAGAAGGCTGGCTTCCTTTTTCATCCGCTCTTCTACCTCGCGATAAATCGTCGCCACTTCGCCCCTCAGAGAGTTCAGTTCGCTCGTCAAGTTTCTGGTACGGCTCCTGAGCAAGTCGATTTCATCCCGCAGGGAAGCGATGGTGAACAGCGAAAACAGGAGCAGTCCCGCCAGTACGGCAGTGATAATCCGCTGCCAGTTGATTTTTTTCGGATTCATAGGGTTCCCCCGTGTTATTTTTTCGATCGGATTTATTGTACCACAAACCCGGAATTTTGTCAATTCACCGCATCCATGAGGGCGCCGATAAAGAAGGGGATGTTCGTTTCGCAGTCAATCAGCAGATACACAAAGGGGCGATCCAGCACGACCGTCTTCGGCTCCATGGGCTCCATGGCGGATTCCGCGTCCGCTTCTATCACCGTTGCCGCACCTGCCCGGGTTCCCTTTTCTCCAACGGAGATGTACGTCTTGTGAAGAACCCGGCTGATCTTCACCTTTCCCATCGTGGAGGTGCCAAGTCCCGTAAAATCTGCCCGATCCCCGTCAAAAGCATCCGACATTCCCATATTCATGAGTACCTCGGACATCTCCGTGTCGTACTCCGTCTCAAACTTGGGGAGAGAGGCGTACACCGTAGCATAGGGGGCGTTTGCGAGCATCTGATACAGCCGTTCTCCCGTGAGAGATGCCACGTATTCTGCCACCGTCACACCTTCGTTCGGCAGCAGAGCGGCAAACGCATACCGTCCGCCTTTGTAATACTTGAGGAAGCCCACAGCATCCTCGTCTTCCAGATACGTTCCCTCCGTGGAGTGCATCATTTGCACCTTCTGCACCACGCCATCCTCCCTCGTGAATGTACCGTCCCGCACCTGATTTTTCTCGTAGATTTCCGTCCACTCTGCGTCAAATGCCAGGGCATTCACCAGATACATCACCGCATCCGATGGAATTTCGTCGAGAATATCCCGAATCATGCCGTCGGTTTTCTCCTTCACCCAATCGTTGATCTGACGGCAGGCGGCATCGTTGAAGGGAACGCGATAGATCCCTGCCCCGTAAAAATCGGCATTGGTCTGGAGAAAATCCTCCTGCACCGTGAAGGATTCGTCGTCCGTGAACCAGATGGCGTTGGCAAGGCTTAGTTTGCCCTTCTCCGCATCCGTTGGACGGGAAAGAGTCGCCCGCGCCCACTCGTTCAGTTGTGCCACCGGCATCCCCAGCACCGCCTCCATTTGGGCGAGGGTGTTTTCTCTGGCACCATTGGCGGTCATGGACAGCGCCATCAGCACCGACAGGGGGGAGACCAGCGTATTGTCTCCCGTCTCCGCACTTTCCCGGAACAGACGCACGGCAAAATCCATGACGGCTTCGTTTGCCTCCTCCGTCCGTTCGGTCACGCTGGCGGATGAGGGGGTGATGTGGAGCATCAAATCCTCCGCCGGCTCTGCACAGGCGCTGAACAGCGAAGACATCATGGCAATGGCGAACAGGGATGCAAGTTTTCGCTTCATTCTCCTTCTCCTTTCAGTTTGTCACTTCGGTTCCGCCCCATTCCACCACAGTAAATCCAACCCGTTCGGGAGCATGAAGTTCCTGAGGTGCCAGGGAAATGGGTTCTTCCCTTTTCTGCCACGCCATGAATACCCGGATGACGGTATCGGGCTCCGGTGTCACCGTCAGCACAGCATTTTCCGTGTACACGTCACTTTGAAATGCGATCAGATTGTAGGGATTTGTTTCCATCCGCGGCAGCCAGTAGATAATAAATTCATTGGCTTCCCGTTCGTTCAGTCCCAATCTGGCGAGGCTCTCTTCCAGAAATACGGCAGTATCCTCTCCCCGGATGCAGAATCCCCGGGAGAAATCGTATTCCACGTCGTTGACTCCCTCCCAGAAGAGGCAGTAGTATTCCCGCCCCGTTTCCGGATCCACCAGCGTACCGTCCGGATATGCCCTCACGTGCCACCCATCTTCATATGCCGGATACGTGGAAGTGAGCCGACCACGGTAGTCCAGTTTTACGGTAACGTCCCGTGCGTTTTCCGGAATGAGATACACCACGGGCTTTGCGTCCACCTGCTCGTCACAGTTGTCTTCCTCCGCACCCGGGTAGAGATAGATCACGGGCTTCTCCGTAGCTGGCAGATCATCCGGGATTGTCTTCGCCGGTGTCTCCGATTCGCTCTCCTCCGGCTGTGTCTCCGGCACCGTCTGATCCGGCTCAGTCTTTGGCTCGCTGATGGCATCTTCTTCTCCGGCTTCATTTTCATCGTTGCAGGCGATGCTTTGATTTTCTGTCTCCCTTTCCTTTTCCGCCGGGTCATCCACGCAGCCGGTGAGGGGAAGGAGCATCAACATCGCCATGAGAATTGCTGTGAATTTCGTTTTGTTTTTCATACCATATCTCCTTACTTGATTTCAATCAGATTGGCTCGGTCAAGGAGCCCCTTTTCGATTTCGATCATGATATGCCACTCTGCCATGTC
>JAZSQX010000147.1:0-2480 GCA_045538235.1 Eubacteriales bacterium | reverse complement strand
CTCCGCACCATACCGCATCCGCCCATCACCCTCCTCGCCCCCCTCACCGGCACCGTTGTTCCCATCACGTCCGTCTCCGACCCCACCTTTTCCGGAAAAATTCTGGGGGACGGCATCGCCATTCTGCCCGAGAACGGACATCTTCTCTCCCCCGTTGACGGAAAGGTGGAATCCATTCCCAAAACCACCCATGCCGTTATGCTCCTGTCCGACAGCGGGGCAGAAATCCTGATCCACGTGGGAATCGACACGGTGGAGCTGGGCGGTGCGCATTTCCGCTCCTTCGTCTCCCCCGGGGATCGGGTCAAGGCGGGGGATCCTCTCCTGGAATTTGAGCCGGAAGCCATCCGCCGTGCAGGCTACGATCTGACCACTCCCATGATTGTCACCAACACCGACAATTTTTCCTCCATCGAATGCCTCACCGACCGTGCCTCCTCCAAGGAACCCCTTCTGCGCCTGTATCCAGCGGGATCCTCCCAGCGCGATGCATGAGGTTTTCCCAAAACGGAACTGCCGCATCTCCCAAAACGGGAAACACGGCAGTTTTTGTTATTCTCTTGAATAGATGGTAGAAAATCCGTTCCTCAACCGTTCTGGGACATATAGATGCCCACCCGTCCGGCAATAACCTTGGCAGTTTCCTGGGCACTCTTGATTCCGGCAAAGAAAGAAGAAAGTTCTTCGTTGACGATTTCCATAATGCCGTTATCTTCACGGGAAATGGAGCGGGCACCCTTCACCAGATCCAGCACCATATCCACCGCTTCCTGATCGTACACATTCTTATTAGTAGCCTTCATATACTCGACGTACTCTTCTGAGTATCCCTCCTCAATCGCCCAGGAGTAATCTACGTCGGAGCCATCGTATTCGTAGAAATTATCTCTCACGGTAGCGTATTTCTCATTGAGCAGGGTCATAGACATGGGGAAGCCTCCGCTGCTTTCGTACAAAGTCTTATCGTTCAGGAAGAACTTCAGAATATCCCACGCCTGATCCTTCACGAGGGATTTGGCGGAAATGGCAAGCTCAATGCTGGGCACAATCACGGCACCGTTGCTGGCTTCATCGAGAGACGGATATCCCACCGCCGTGACGGGAGCCTCCAGGAAGGGACGCGTTGCGTACATCATGTTGTCAAAGGTATACATACTGCACATATTGAAGAGCGCCTTGTTCCGGTGATAGCTGAGAGCGCTGTCCTGTTCGTACTGCATATAAAAATCGTTGTCGTAGACAAAATTGGGGTCTTCCTCGACTCTTTGCCAGAAGTTCTTTTCCGGGCAGGTCTTCAGATACTCAATGAACCGGATAAATTCCTCCGATTCAAAGCGGTTGGTCATGGTTTCCCAGTCCAGAAACGCATCGGATGCATAGTTGAACAGGTTTGTGATAATCTCGGAGCGCGAATAGCCGTAGAAGGCTTCCATTCCTTCCGGCATCCGTTCGATGGTATCCATCATTTCGGCAAAGGTCCAGCCGCTCTCGCCTCCCACAAATTCTTCCTTCGCCAGAAGCGTATTCACGGAGAAGGCGAGAATCAGAGAGCACAACTCCCCGTCCACGGTTGCCACGTCAAACACGTTGGTGAGATAATCCTCGCGGTTCAGCCCTACCTCCTCATCGTCAATGTAACGGTTCAAGTCGGCAAAGAGCCCCTTACTGAAGTAGCTTGCCACCGGGAGGGAGTTGTTCAGGAGAACGATATCGGGAAGTTTCCCCGTGATAATATCGCTCTTCATCTGTTCCACCGCGCCGGTCCACTGGTTTTCCTCGTTGTTGTACTGCTGATAGTCCACGATGGAAATCCGAATGCCCGTGTTCTGCCGGTTGTAGCGGATGATCGCCTTATTCAGCGCGTAGTTGGAATAGATCATGCCAAGGCGGACGATGATTTCTTCCTCCAGCATTTCATCCGGCACCTTTTCGTATACCGCCAGAGAGAGGATGGACGTATTTTCCACGTATTCCGTAGAGGACAGGAGAATCCGCCCGTCGGGAAGAACGAGGGAGGAATTGGAATTGGAGGAGTCATAGTCGGAGTTGATGTAATTCATGGTCTCCTCGTATACCCCGGTGTCCAAATCAAAGGTATTGATTCCCGTAGCCGTCCGGAGATAGAGCTTGCTACCCACGGAGCCAATCATTCCCCAGTAATTCGCAAAGGCATCCGCCAGCGCCTCATTGGTATAATCGCGAAAGGAGCCGTTTTCGTAAATCTTGAACATGGGAGTACCGGTTTCACTGTTGAGGCACACCAAAACCCGTCCGTCATCCAGCATTTGCATGGTGTTGATCCAGCCGGCACCGTCCATTGTCAGATTCGCCTTGAGCTGCAGATCCGGCGTTGTTACCAGGAGGCAGTTGCCCAGTGCGATGATGTAATCTCCATCGGAAGTCTGCTTCATGGTGTTAATGTACGTATTGGCGGGATCGACACCGGCTTCCGTGAACAAATCCATAAGGGGCGTGGCGCT
>JAZSQX010000039.1:0-2494 GCA_045538235.1 Eubacteriales bacterium | reverse complement strand
AGAGAACGCCTACCACGTTGTCGATGGTATCCTCGCATACGGGATAATTGGAATGTCGGGTTTCGTGAATGGTCTTTTCCCACGCCTCGTCGTCCTCCTCTATCCAGAGAATGGCGATATCGGTGCGGTGGGTGGCAAATTCGCTGACGGTGAGATCGTCGAATTCGAACACGTTCTGAATCAGTTCCTGTTCCTGTTCGTCGATGACGCCCTTCTGGCTTCCTTCATCCACCATGAGGCGGATTTCCTCTTCGCTGACCTCCTCGTCCTCTTCGTCCGGGTCAATACCCAGCATCCGGAGCACGGCGTTGGTGGAAATGGAAAGGAACCACACCACGGGCGTAAAGAGCTTCGCCACCGCATACAGCATGGGAGCCATCGCCAGCGCCATCTTCTCGCTCTTCTTCATGGCGAGGCGTTTCGGAACCAGTTCCCCGAGAATCAGGGTGAAATAGGAGAGAATCAGGGTAATCAGCACCACCGCGATGGACTGGAGGGTGGCGGGGCTGACAAATTTGATGTGCAGATCCTCCACCGCCCACTTGACCAGCCGCTGGGAGAAGTTATCCGCTGCAAATGCGGAGCCCAAAAATCCGGACAGGGTGATGGCAATCTGAATGGTGGAAAGAAATTTCGAAGGTACTTCCTTCAGTTTTTTGAGAATTTTTGCTTTTTTATTGCCGTTTTCTTCGAGCTTTGCGATTTTTGCTTCATTGACGGAAATCACGGCGATCTCCGCACACGCAAAGATTGCGTTCAGAAAAATAAGTATCAGTTGGAGAAGAAGCTGTCCCCATATAGAGCCGTCCAAAATTGTTCCTCCGAGTTATGGTTTTCAAAAATTACAGTTTATTCGTATGTCGAAACGACCAAAAGGTTTCCCAGAGGCTTTGGATCAGGTTAAAAATCTGCGGAAATGCAAAAAGGCATACCGATACCCATGAAATGAGCGCAATACCGCCTTGTTAAACACATACCCGCAGGATGCATATTCATTTGTGTAACGTCGATTACCGTCCGTACAATCGCCGCTGTCCATGCAAACGTGTTCCTCCTTCTTGCATATTTAGTTCATTATATCATGGCGCGGCACAAAAGTCAAGGGTTTTCGGAAAACTTCATCTCCCTCTTTGCTTTTCTCCCCTCAACCGGATTCCCTCGGGCAGAACGCCATCGGTGAGAATCACGTCCACCTCCGTACTGCGGCAGAGGGTATGGCGATAGGTCGCCCCGAATTTGTTCTCCGTCATGAGAAAGATCCGTTTTTTCGAACCCAGCAGAAAGGTGCGGCGGATGGCGGTCTCCATTTCGCTGGTGTCCGTGAACCGCCCCTCCGAATCCATTCCCTTGCAGGAGAGGAAGCACAGATCCGTGTTGATGCTCTCCGCCAGTCTGAGTGCCTCCGCCCCGGTGAAAACCTGAGAGGTTTCGTCCAGCCAGCCCCCCGTGCAGCAAGTGCGGATATGCTGCTCGCTGAGAAGTCCCGCCGTCCGCATACTGTGGGTCACCACCGTCAGATCCCGGAACCGCCCCAGATACTTCACCAGGCAGTTCCCCGTGGAGGAGCCGTCGATGAAGAGGGTATCCCCGTCGTGGATATAGTCCGATGCCTGGCGGCAGAGATCGTTCTTCGCGGAAGAATCCATCCCCTCCCGGATGAACAGAGGTACCTGCTGGTTGGCATCCCGTGCCGGAATCGCTCCCCCGAATGTGCGCCGCAGGAGTCCGCATTTCTCCAGTTCCACCAGATCCCGCCGAACCGTCGCCTCCGATACGTATAGCTCCGCCGTCAGCGCACGCACGCTCACCGCCCCATGCTGTTCCAGATACCCAAGGATTGCCTCCTGTCTCGCACTCAGTTCCATCATTCCTCCGTGATTGTTTCCGTCAAAATCCGTCCTTTTCTGATTGAAATTATACCACAATTCTGATTGTTTGTCAACATCTGCATCACCCCTTGACTCTCCCCCGCCGGAAGTTTATAATAATTTTGAAACAATACGCTCTTAAAAAGAAAGGAATCACACTATGCCCCTTGTTACAACTGACAAAATGCTCCGGGACGCCCAGGCAGGCGGTTACGCCGTCGGTGCCTTTAATGCGGAAAACATGGAAATGGTTCTTGCCATCATCGATGCCGCCGTTTCCCTGAACGCGCCTGTGATCATTCAGACTACCCCCTCTACTCTCAAGTACGCATCCCCCGCACTGTACGCTGCCAACGTGCGCGCCGCTGCGGAAAATGCCCCTGTGCCCGTCGCCATCCATCTGGATCACGGAAACAGCTACGATTTGGCAGTCCGCGCCATGGGTGCCGGCTACACCTCCGTGATGATCGACGGCTCCCATGAGTCCTTCGAAGACAACATTGCCCTCACCCAGTCCGTGGTGAAGACCGCATCCTGTCTCGGCATCCCCGTGGAAGCGGAACTTGGCAAGGTAGGCGGCAAGGAGGACGATCTGGAAGCGGAAGCGGACACCAACACCGATCCCG
>JAZSQX010000296.1:0-5239 GCA_045538235.1 Eubacteriales bacterium | reverse complement strand
TCAATCCCGATATGGAAATCTGGGCTGTGGAGCCGGAACATGCGGCAATCCTCTCCGGCGGTTCCATCGGTACCCATGTGCAGATGGGCATCGGCGACGGGTTGATTCCCGCGATTCTGAATCAGGATATTATCACCGATATCTGCATCATCCGGGATGACGAAGCCATCCGTATTTCCAAGGAGCTGGCATCGAAAGAAGGCATTCTCTGCGGCATCAGCAGCGGCACCAATGTAGCAGCCGCCATCAAGCTGGCAAAAAAACTGGGCAAGGGCAAGACCGTTGTCACCGTCCTTCCCGACACCGCCGAACGGTACTTCTCCACACCGCTGTTTGAATGAGTTGGAGAGAGAAGCGGGGGAACTTTTTCGAGAAAAAGATCCCCAGGAGTTACGCGCAGCGTTACTCCCCCCTCAAAAAAGCTTTTGAACAATAGAAAATGACAAGGTGCAGCGAAAACCTTTATTGGATTTCAGCTGCACCTTGTTGTTTTTTAGTTCAAAAGTTTTTGAGATGGGGGTCCGGGGGAAGGATTTTTTTCAAAAAGTTCTTCCCCCGCTTTTTTCACTTCTGTGCGCCGTTTGCCAGCGCCACAATGTCGCCGACTCCATCCAGCACCATGGTGGGGCGGTATGCGTAAGTACGGAGTGTCTCTCTCGTGGAAACGCCGGACAGCACCAGAACGGTGGACATCCCGCTTTCCAGCCCGGAGATCACATCAGTATCCATCCGGTCCCCCACCATCACCGCATCCGCGGAGTGAC
Source organism: Eubacteriales bacterium (assembly GCA_045538235.1). GTDB lineage: Bacteria > Bacillota > Clostridia > Oscillospirales > CAG-272 > UMGS1696. The sequence goes on along the minus strand of JAZSQX010000296.1, from coordinate 4,475 downwards.
AGTGCAGAAGGCGCAGGCCGGTACGCATCATGAGGGGATTGGGCTTGCCGCAGTAGTAGGCCTTGGTGCCCGTTGCCATTTCGATAGGTGCAGTCAGAGCACCGCAGGCGGGGGCAATACCGTTTTCAATGGGTCCCGACACGTCGGAATTGGCACCGATGAGCTTCGCCCCGCCCAGCACCAGATTAGTGGCTTTGGTGATGGAGTCCAGCGAATAGGTCTTCCCTTCTCCCACCACCACGTAGTCAGGGTTCACGTCATTCATCACGATGCCTGCATCGTACAGGGCATTGAAAAGTCCCGCTTCCCCGATGACGTACACCGAGCAGCCGGGGGATTGTTCCTTCAGAAACGCCGCCGTCGCCAGAGCGCTTGTGTAAAAACGCTCTTCGGGAACGTCCAGTCCCATCCGCGCCAGTTTCCGGTTCAGTTCTACCCGGGTGTATCCGCTGTTGTTGGTCAGGAACAGGTATTCCTTCTTTTCCTTGTGCAGCCACTCAATGAACTCCCGCACACCGGGGAGGATCTTATTTCCATGGTAGATCACACCGTCCATGTCGCAGATAAAGCCCTTTTTCTCATTAAAATTCAACGGATTCATTCTGTTTTCTCTCTTTCGTTGGTTTTCTTTCAGCAAATGAGTGCCCGATCCTCGGAGGTGGGTCCGTCCACGGTGAGGACATCGATTCCGCCATCCTCTGCCGGGACAAACGCCGCCCGGTCCATGCAGGTCATTCTGGGGTGGATTTCTGTAAGACTCTGGTGACAATGATACACGATCACCAGGTGTTCTCCGTCCCTCGAGGTGGTAAAGCTGTGGTGTCCCACGCCGTTTACCATTTCCGATCGGCTGAGAATCGGATTTTTTTCATATTTCCGGTACGATCCCATGGGGGAATCCGCTACCGCATAGCCGATGGCATAATGGGGACTCTGATAATCGTTGGCGGAGTAGGTCAAGTAGTATTTTCCCCCGTGCTTCAGAACAAAGGGACCTTCTGCCACACGCGCCAGATGGGTTTCCCACGGTTCTGCCGCTTCAATCAGCCGTACCTCATGTTCTTCGTCGAAGGAAAGCATATCATCCTTCATTTTGGTACAGTAAATTACGTTTCCGTGGTCAAACCGCACGTAGAAGAGGTAAACCTGTCCGTCGTCATCCCGAAAGAAATGACCGTCGATGGCGTTCCGTTCGCTGAGCCACCGCTTGTTCTCCTGACGGAAGGGACCAAGGGGGCTGTCCGCCACGGCAATGCCCAGATGCTCCTCGGAGGAATATGCCATATAGAATTTCCCGTTGTGACAGATGACCTCAGGAGCCCAGAACCATTTGTTCCCCATGACGTCTTCCCGGCGGAGGCAAAATCCCCCGTCCGTCCAGTCTGCCAGATTGTCGGACGTAAACACCCGGTATCCTTCATCGGAGGTGGTGGCGTAAAGATAGTACACTCCCTCGTGCAAGAGGACGAAGGGATCCGCCCCTTCCCATACAGGATTCCGATACGTACGTCTTTCGTTTTCCATAAGCTGTTCACCTGTTCCCATAGTAAGTCCCAAGGGTTCAGTTTATTATAACATACCTTCTCCCTCATTGCAAGAACATTGTGTGAAAATTCGGGAGCGAATCCCCGTTTGCGCAGAGGGGGCGTTTCATGCCATCCTGACGCACAAGACGGATTTTTATGAAAATCGCCAAAGACAACGGGAGAGAAAGGCGGAACTTTTTTCATTCAAGTCCCAATTTTTTTCTCAAAAAATACTGACAAGCGACCATTTTTGTGCTATAATAAATCATAAACATTCCCAAACACAAGATTGAAGGAGTTTTTTATGAAAAAGATCTACGAAGGCAAGACCAAAGACGTTTACAGCCTGGACAACGGCAATGTTCTCCTGAAATTCAAGGACGACTGCACCGGTAAGGACGGCGTGTTTGATCCCGGTGAAAACACGGTGGGACTGACCATCGAAGGCATTGGCAAGGCAAATCTCCAGACCTCCATTTACTATTTCGAGCTCTTGAAGAAGGCAGGTATCAAGACCCACTACGTATCCGCAAATCTGGACGACGCGACCATGGAAGTTCTCCCTGCTACCGTATTCGGTCACGGTCTGGAAGTGATCTGCCGTCTCGTGGCAACGGGCAGCTTCATCCGTCGCTACGGCGAATACATCAAGGACGGCACCGTACTGGAAGGCGGCTACGTGGAATGCACCTTCAAGAACGACGAAAAGGGCGACCCGCTGGTGACATCCGAAGGTCTGGCTGCACTGGGCGTCATGACCCCTGCTATGTTCGAAAGCATGAAGGAACAGACTCTGCGCATCACCAAAATCGTAGCAGACGATTTGAAGTCCATCGGTCTCGACCTGTGGGACATCAAGTTTGAATTCGGCTACAACAACGGCGAAGTCATTCTGATTGATGAAATCGCATCCGGCAATATGCGTGTCTACAAGGACGGCGCCATTGTGGATCCCGTAGAACTGACGAAGCTCATCAACAACCGATAAGAAAAATTTCAAGGGGAGATACCAAAAAGGTATCTCCTTTTTTCATTCTGTAAAAATTTTCACCGTCCCCCGTTTGAATTGCCAAAATCGGTTCATACTAATCCCGAAACACAATGTTCTTGTTATCAGGAGATCAAGTATGGATCAAGTACAAACGAAAAAGAAGGGCTTTGTCAATTTTGACTTTCTGCAAAAGCTGGGCAAGGTTCTCATCGTCGTCATTGCCGTCATGCCGGCAGCGGGGCTGATGATCAGCCTTGGAAAAGTGGTTGCCATGGCGGGAGCGGACGTGTCCCTCATCGTCACAGTGGGCTCCATCATGGAAAACATCGGCTGGGCGATCATCGGGAATCTGCATATTCTCTTCGCCGTCGCCATCGGCGGTTCCTGGGCAAAGGAGCGTGCCGGAGGAGCCTTCGCCGCGCTACTCGCCTTCATTCTCATCAACAACATCACCGGTGCCGTATTCGGCGTGACCTCCGATATGCTGGCGGACGAAACCGCGGTCACCCACACCCTCTTCGGAGAGGAAATTGCCGTGGAGGGCTACTTCACCTCCGTTCTCGGCTCCCCTGCCTTGAACATGGGGGTCTTCGTCGGCATCATCGCGGGGTTCGCCGGAGCGATCATTTACAACAAATACTACAATTTCCGCGGGCTGCCCGATGCTCTGTCCTTCTTTAACGGCAAGCGGTTCGTCCCTCTGGTAGTGATTCTCTGGTCGGTGATTCTGTCCCTCATTCTGGCGGTGGTATGGCCCGTGATCCAGCACGGTATCAACGCCTTCGGGCTCTGGATTGCCGAATCTGCCGACACCGCCCCCTTCATCGCGCCCTTCGTCTACGGCACCCTGGAACGACTTCTCCTCCCCTTCGGCCTGCACCATATGCTGACGATTCCCATGAACTACACCTCCTTCGGGGGCACGTATGTGATTCAGACCGGTGCCAGCGCGGGAGCCTCCGTCTTTGGGCAGGATCCCCTCTGGCTTGCGTGGATCACCGACCTGATCAATCTGAAAAATGCCGGAGATACCGCGGCGTATGAAGCCCTCCTCACCGGTATCACTCCCGCCCGTTTTAAGGTGGGACAGATGATCGGCTCCATGGGACTTCTGCTTGGAATTGCCCTTGCCATGTACCGCCGGACGGATCCCGACAAGCGGAAGCGGTACCGTTCCATCTTCTTCTCTGCGTCTCTGGCGGTCTTTCTCACCGGGGTGACGGAGCCTCTCGAATTCATGTTCCTGTTCTGCGCCGTTCCCCTGTATATCGTCTATGCGATTCTCCAAGGGCTGGCGTTTGCGGCATCGGACGTAGTGCCCCTCCGGCTTCACTCCTTTGGAAGCGTGGAACTGCTCACCCGGCTTCCCATGTCACTGAACGCAGGACTGGGGCGGGATCTGGTATATTATCTCATTGCCTGCGCCCTCTTCTTCGCGGTGGGTTATTTTGTAGCGTATTTCATGATCGGAAAATTCCGTTATGCCACCCCCGGTCGGCTGGGGAATTATCTGGAAGAAGCCCCCGCGGCGGATACCCCTGTTCCCACTCCCGCGCCCGACGAAAGCACCCCCGATCCCGCTCCCGTGAAACAGGCAGGCACGCCCCAGGCAGAGCGGATCATCGCACTTCTGGGGGGACGGGAGAACATTCAGCTGGTGGATGCCTGCATGACCCGGCTCCGCGTCACAGTGGCAGATCCGGATAAGGTGGCATCCGAGGAGGAATGGAAAAAGGAAGGGGCGCTGGGGCTGATCCGAAAAGGAAACGGAATTCAGGCAATTTACGGTCCGAAGGCAGACGTGTTGAAATCGGACATTCACGACATCCTGTGAAACTGCTGACCCTCAACGTCCACAGCCATGCGGAGCCGGATTATTCCGCCAAGCTCCTCCTCTTTCTGGAAGCCGCTGCCGCCCTCTCCCCCGACGTGATCACCTTTCAGGAGTCCTCCCAGAC
>JAZSQX010000216.1:0-4300 GCA_045538235.1 Eubacteriales bacterium | reverse complement strand
CTGCCTCGTCGGACATATTTATCCCATGTTCTACCGGTTCCGGGGCGGAAAGGGCGTTCTTTGCCTGACCGCGATGGTTCTGATGCTGGACTGGCGGATTTTCCTGATTTTGCTGGTATGCTTCGTTGCCTCTGTGTGGATGACCAAATACATTTCCTTTGGCTCGGTGCTGTGTGCGATGCTGTTCCCCCTGTTCCTCAACCGGATGAACAATTCGGGACTCCATATGATCGAGATCATCGCCCTCGCCGCTGCCGCGCTGGTGGTGTTCAAGCATCGCTCCAACATCAAACGGATTTTTAACGGAACAGAAAGCAAGTTTGCCTTTAAGAAAAGCAAGGCAGTAAAGAAGGATGACGGAGAGCAAGATGGAGAATGAAAAACTCGCCGCCTTTCTCGCTTTGGTACAGAAAAGTGCGGTGAGCGGAGGACTTCGCAGCGTGGTGTTCCATTCTCCCGCCAGTGGGGACTGTCAGAAGGAGAAGGGAAGCCTTAAGCGCATCGGAGGAACGCCGGTTCTGCAGATGGAACGGTTCCTCACCGAAGGGCGGGTCACCCAGGAGAACGTGACACCTGCTGCGGCGGCTTCCGTGCTGCGGGATCGGTTTGAGACTTTCCGTAAGGCGGATCTCACCGATGTCGGCGGAACGGCTTCGGTGATGATCTCGAAAAAAGGTGCCGTGACCCTTCTGAAAAAAGGAACCATCGGGGAGACCTCGATGGAAACAGCCGCCGGAAACGACCGGGAAAAGAAACGTCTGCTCACAGGGGAGGAACCCTTTTTGGCGGCGCTGGGCGTATCCGATGGGCGGGGAAGAGTCCACGATAAAAAACAGTCTAAATTCCGCCAGATCTGCCGCTTCTCCGAGTACATCGTGGAGGCGGAAAAGAAATTAGAGAAAAATCGCCCCCTGTATGTGTGTGACCTCTGCTGCGGCAAGAGTTACCTCAGCTTTGCGGCATATCATGTGCAGACGGAGATCTGCGGACGCCGGGTGACAATGGCTTGTGTGGATCTGAAGCAGAGCGTGATGGATTACTGTGCCGGGATTGCAGAACAAACGGGCATGACGGGGATGACCTTCATTTGCCAGAACGTGAACGATTTCGTGCCGGAGGAGAAGCCGGATTTGGTGATCTCCCTTCACGCCTGTGACACGGCAACCGATGCGGTGTTGGATTTTGCGGCAAAATATCGGGCAGACGTGATTCTCGCCACCCCCTGCTGTCACCATCAGATGATGCATGAGATGGACTGCCCCACGCTGGACTTTATCGCCAGCCGACCCATTCTCAAGCAGAAGCTGTGCAGTGCTGCTACCGATGCCCTGCGCCTTCTCAAACTGGAAGCACAAGGGTATCGCACCGATGCCACGGAGTTGATTGACCCGGAGGACACGCCGAAGAATGTGATGCTTCGCGCGGTGCGTCGGCGGGATTTTCACCCCGATTCTTCGGAGACAGCAGAAAAAGTCCGGCAGTACCGGGACACTTACGCCTTCCTTTACGGCAAAGGACCGGATTCGATTTGACAAAAATATTTCACATACGAAAGGTTCTTGCTTATGAAAACGACAGAACTGCTTAACACCATCAGCTGTACTGATATTCCCGCTTCCGAGCGGTTGGCGGCGCTGGCTGAATTAAAGAAGTGCATCGACGCAGGTGAAATCGAAACGCCCGAGCGGGGCATTTACGTGAACAACCATATTCACACCTGCTACTCCTTCTCCCCCTACACCCCCACTTCTGCGGTGTATTATGCGTGGAAAGCGGGACTTCGTACGGCGGGGATTATGGACCATGACAGCGTTTCTGGTACGGAAGAATTTATCCGCGCAGGCGAAATCATGGGAATGCCCATCACCTGCGGCGTGGAATGTCGGGTAACAGTGGAAGGAACGGCACTCCAGGGACGGAAAATCAACAACCCTGACCAGGAATCCTGCGCGTATATCGCCATGCACGGCATTCCTCACCAGAACATCGCCAAGGTAGAAGCCGTTCTGGCTCCTCTCCGCGAAAAGAGAAACGCCAGAAACCGCAAAATGTGCGAAAAGATCTCCGCACTCACCAGGGCAGTGGGCATTGAACTGGATTTTGATCGGGACGTGTACCCCCTTTCCATGGCGAAAGAAGGCGGCAGCGTGACCGAGCGTCACATCTGCTACGGTCTCACGAAGAAGATCACGGAACGCTATCCCGACCGAGAAGCGGCTTGTGATTTCATCGACACCCTCTGCGGCACGAAAATGCCTGCTTCCACGAGAGAAAAGCTGGTGACGGCTCCCGCGGAATACTATGAATACGACATTCTCGGCGTGCTGAAGGGACATCTGGTGGAAAAATTCTACGTTCCCGCCGGCGACGAATGCCTCAACATTCGGGAATTTACCGCGTTGGCGAAGGAAATGGGTGCGATTTCCGCGTACGCTTACCTCGGCGACGTGGGAGACTCTCCTACCGGGGACAAGAAGGCACAAAAGTTCGAGGACGACTACATTGACATCCTCTTCGATACCCTCAAGGATTGCGGCTTCTCTGCCGTGACCTATATGCCCTCCCGAAATACCAAGGAACAGCTCAGACGGGTGATGTCGTACTGCGCTGACAGAGAACTGTACCAGATCTCCGGCGAAGACATCAACTCCCCCCGCCAGTCCTTCCTCTGCAAGGCGCTGGCAGATCCCGAATACGCGCACCTGCGTGTGGCAACTTACGCGCTGATCGGTCATGAAGCGGCGGCTACGAAAAATGTGGTTGACGGGATGTTCTCCGACTGCACCAAGGCAAAATACCCGGAACTGAATGCACGGATCGATGTGTATGCCCAGCGGGGCGGATACGAAGCATAAAAGCGATTATCGATTATTCATGTGAAAGGATACATACCTATGAGCACCGAAATTCTTGTTGAATATTCCAATTGGTATGGAAAAAATCCCCTCTTCGTTCTGGCAGGCGGCGGCAATACCTCCTACAAGACGGAGGATACCCTGTACGTGAAGGGAAGCGGTACCTCTCTTGCTACCATCACGGAAGAAGGCTTTGTAAAGATGGATCGCGAAAAGCTCGCCGCTATCTGGAACAACACCTATTCGGCGGATCAGGCAGAACGGGAAGCCCAGGTTCTCACTGATATGATGGCGGCAAAACTGCCCGGCGAAGAGCACAAAAGACCTTCCGTGGAAACTCTGCTCCACGACCTGTTCCCCCAAAAGTTCATTCTGCACGTTCACCCCTCCCACGTGAACGCCCTGACCTGTTCCGTACAGGGCGAGGCTGCGATGAAGGAAATGTTCCCTGAGGCCGTTTGGGTCAACGAATGCGAACCCGGCTATATCCTCGCCGCTCATTGCCGCGAACAGCTTGCCGCACATCGTCAGGGTACCGGCAAGGATGCCAGCGTGCTTTTCCTCCAGAACCACGGGATCTTCTTTGCCGCTGACAGCAGGGAGGAAATGGATGCACTGGTAGAGAGCATCATGTCCGCTCTGGAAGCCAAGCTGACCATTCAGCCCGACTTCACCGAATGCGAAACCGATACGGCTCAGGCGGCTGCCATTGCTCCGGTACTCCGTATGTGCTACGATGAAGAAGGCGCGGCATCCGTGGCGTTCACTGCCAACAAGACCGTTATGGAATTTGCCGCATCCCGTGAAGCATTCGAAATTCTCCGTGAGCCTCTGTCCCCCGACCACATCGTATACTGCAAGGCAGAGCCCCTCTTCCTCGAGGACTTCACTCCTGCCGGAATCAAGGCGGCATTCGAGGAACTGAAGGAACGCAGAGGATTCAAGCCGAAGGTGGTATTCGCGAAAGGCATCGGTATGTTCACTGTCGGCGCCAACCGGAAAGAAACCACCACCGCAGTAGCTGTCTGGACCGACTGCATGACCATCACCGTTCTGGCACGCAATTTCGGCGGCGTTCGTCACATGGCACCCGCTATGGTGGACTTCATCGTGAACTGGGAAGTGGAAAGTTACCGTGCCAAGGTGAGCCTTGCCGCCGGTGCTGTGAAATCCCTGGCTGGCAAGATTGCCATCGTCACGGGAAGCGCACAGGGCTTCGGCGAAGGCGTTGCACGGTATCTGGCAGGCGAAGGCGCATCCGTTGTGATCGCTGACATGAACTACGAAGGTGCTCAGAAAACGGCGGATGCCATTGCAGCAGACTGCGGCGTTCCCACTCTGGCAGTTGCCGCTAACGTGTCCGATGAAGACAGCGTGGCCGCGATGATCGAAAAGACCGTTCTCACCTTTGGTGGTCTGGACGTGTTCGTCAACAACGCGGGGAT
>JAZSQX010000091.1:0-5453 GCA_045538235.1 Eubacteriales bacterium | reverse complement strand
GTGTCGGGAGCCTTTTCAGGAGCTACCCCCAGTTCCAGGAAGCTGTCGTTGAGATAATCGGGCTCGTTGGCGGGGTTTTCCAGATCCAGGCCCTCATGGCTCAGGTGCCACAGGTTCTTGTCCTTGGAGTAGTTGGTTTCGCGGCTGATCTTGAGAGGAATGTTGTGCACTTCTGCGTAGTCGAGGTCTTTGTGTCTGGTCCCGATGTCCCACAGACGCCAGGGAGCGATGATGGCCATGTCGGGAGCGAATGCCTTGATGGTCAATTCAAACCGAACCTGGTCGTTGCCCTTACCGGTACAGCCGTGGCAGATCGCGTCAGCACCTTCCGCCTTGGCGATTTCCACCAGACGCTTTGCGATGCAGGGACGTGCATGGGAGGTACCAAGCAGGTATTCTTCATACTTGGCATCCGCCTTGAGGCAGGGCCAGATGTATTCTTCCACGTATTCCTTGCGCAGATCTTCGATGTAAAGCTTGGAAGCACCGGTCTTCAGAGCCTTTTCTTCCAGTCCGTCCAGTTCCGTTCCCTGACCCACGTTGCCGGAAACTGCGATGACTTCGCATCCGGGATAGTTTTCCTTCAGCCACGGAATAATGATGGACGTGTCCAGACCGCCGGAGTAAGCGAGTACGATTTTCTTGATCTCTTTTGCCATTTTGAATTACCTCTTTTGTGTGATGAAATTTGATGTCATAATTATACAACAGAACTGAATAATTTTCAATATGCAGGATAACCAAATGCGCGGGATTTTGTTGGATAAAATTATAGAAAAGGTCAATACTGCTCAAAAACTGCACATGGATGAATAAATATGCAGGATTTGTGCATGAATACACGAACAGAAACGAGCGGCAGAAATTGTCGCGTTTAAGGCGAAAACCATCGGAGACACTAACCGTGCATTCGGAAAGAAAGGAGTGCTGAAAATGAAAAAAGATCGTCGCATTTTGGTATTTCTGGTGTCTGCGGCTTTGCTTGTCACCGGAGTTTCGGCATCCCCACGCGGGGAAAAAATTCCGGAGGGAGAAACGGAAAAGCACGTGAAGGAAACGGAAGAATTGCCCGAGGACTGCACCCCAAAAAGAGGCAATCGAAGCCCGATTCGGCGGGAGGAAGGTGTCTTGGAAACCGCCGGTGGAATGGGCTGGTACTGCCGCCATACCGACGGGGGAGCGCGTCCTCCCATTCCCGCCGAGATGAGTTGGCTCACGTCCCATAACGGGTATTTTCTTGGAGCAGACGAGCCTGTGATTTATCTGACCTTTGATGCGGGATACGAGAATGGCAACGTGGCAAAGATTCTGGACGTACTGAAGGAAGAGGAGGTTCCCGGCGCATTTTTCGTGTTGGAAAACCTGGTGACTCGGAACACGGATTTGGTGAAACGGATGGCGGAAGAAGGGCATCTTGTGTGCAATCACACGGCGCGGCACCGGGACATGACCGCGATGACCAGGGAGGAATTTGCTTCGGAACTGGCTTCGATGGAGGAAATTTATCGTAGTGCAACCGGTTGTGAGATGGCAAAATATTATCGTCCTCCGGAAGGGAAATTGAGCGAAGAAAACCTGATTTGGGCGGAGGAGCTGGGCTATAAAACCATCATGTGGAGCTTTGCCTATGCGGACTGGGATAACGGAAAGCAGCCCGATCCCGCATCCGCACAGGCAAAGGTTCTGGCAGGAACTCACAACGGGGAAGTGCTGCTGCTCCATCCCACGTCCGGTACCAATGCCGCCATCCTTGGGGATTTGATCCGCACCTGGAAATCCATGGGCTACCGATTCGGTACGCTGGATGAATTGACGGAAGCGGGCGATGCGAGATGAATCTCAAGAGAATCATGGTGCCATCCATTCTGTGTATGATGCTGGCAGCGGGGAGTGGACGGGTAATGGGGGCGGATGTGGTTTATTCCTGGAAGAACAACCAGAAGAATATCGCTCTGACCTTTGATGACGGTCCCCATCCCCGGCTGACAAAGGAAATTCTCGACATTCTGGATGAATACGGGATCAAAGCCACGTTTTTTGTGATTGGTCAGAACGTGGAATATTACGGAGATGTGCTGGAAGAGGTGGCTGCGTCGGGGCATGAGATCGGCAATCACACCTTCTCCCACCGGAATCTGCGGAATCTGACACCCGATGATCTCCGGGAGGAAATCTGCCAGACGGAGGATGATGTATTTCGTCATTCCGAATATCGCACCCGACTGCTCCGACCGCCGGAGGGATTTTTCACCGAACACGTATGCCGTCTGGCGGAGGAACTGGATTATACCGTAGTTTGCTGGTCGGTGGATACCCGGGACTGGGCTCATACTCCCGTGCCGGATATCGTGGAGAACATCGTCACCAACGTGGAGGCGGGGGATATCATCCTGTTCCACGATTACGTTTCCGGAATTTCCCCGACCCCCGAGGCACTTCGGGCAGTCATTCCCATTCTGCTGGCGGACGGGTATCGGTTTGTTACCGTGTCCGAACTCCTATGCGAACCGTCATAGACGCAAAAATAGCGGAGAGTCGCTCTTCAAAAGCAGTTCTCCGCTATTTTTCATTTCAAGTTGCGTTTTGTCCGGCACCGAGCACGGCATGAAGCAACGCCGCGGTGTCCCGGTAGCGACCGTCGTCCGTCTCAGAGCCGAAAACTCCGATCAGAAGCCGCTGTTCGCCATCGTCGTAGTAGGTGATAAGACAATAATTGTCCGCGAGACTTCCCGTTTTGATTCCCTTGACATGGGGATTGTAATAGGAAGATCCGGGATCCAGCATCCGGTTGGTATTCACCCAGTCATTGGTGTGACCGCTTGCGTAGACTACGTGATCCTTTGCCAACCCGGCGTACTTCATGATGATGTCGTTTTCGAGGGATTTTTGCGCAATGAGCAGAAGATCCCCCAGCGAAGTGTAGTGACGGGCATCCGCGTAGCCGTCGGGAGTGGTGAAATGGCTCCCCGTGCATCCGAGATCGGCAGCATATTTGTTGAGATAGTCCACAAAAACGGACACGGCATCCACGTAATGAAGGGCATCGTCCCCGGTTATGGCACGACCGCAGGCAGCGGCAATGGCGTAAGCGGCATCATCTCCGGAAGGAATCATCATCCCTTCGATGAGCATTTCCAGTGTCAATGTGTGATGGGGACGGATGAACGCACTGGAAGCCGCCTCTCCCGGCAGATAGACTTCGCTGCCCGGTGTAATTACCGTGTCAGCAGGCAGAATTTCCAGCGCGCAGAGGGCAGTGAGCAGCTTCGTAATGCTGGCGGGATAGACCCTTTCGCTTCCGTCTGAGGGGAAGAAATCCGTCTCCCCTGTATCAAGATGGTGCACAAAGGCGTGGGTGGAGTGGGGATTTTCGACGGTATAGGAAACGGAGACAAAATCGGGATTCCGCCGACATCCGGATGTGCTGAAAAGGAGCAGGGAGGCCAGCAGAGCGAAGAGAACGGACTTGGTTTTCATAAAGAACTTCCTTTCGGATCGGATGGGGAAATGTTACCATATCCGAAGCCGTCAGACAAGAAAAAACAGATGAGAAAAAGATTAAAATCTCATGAACGGGCGATTTACAGCAGAACGATGCCCGCTTCCCGGCAGATGCGGATGGTCTCGCTGTCCCACACGGATACCTGGACTTCGCCGATGTGGGCGGTCTGCATCATGAGCATACAGAGACGGGACTGACCGATACCGCCGCCGATGGTGAGGGGAAGCTCGTCGTTCAGAAGCATCTTGTGGAAGGGAAGAGACGCCCGTTCCTCGCATCCAGCCAGCTTGAGCTGACGGCGGAGGGATTCGGCATCCACGCGAATTCCCATGGAGGAAATCTCCAGCGCCATATCCAGCACCTCGTTCCAGATGGGCAGGTCGCCGTTCAGTTCCCAGTCATCGTAGTCGGGGGCGCGTCCGTCATGGGGCTTGCCGCTCTTCAGCTTGCCGCCGATTTTCATGAGGAAGGTGGTGGGGTGTTCCTTGACGTAAGTGTTTTCCCGTTCCTTGGAGGTCATGTTCGGATACAGATCCTCCAGTTCCTGCGACGTGACAAAGGACACTTCGGGAGAAATGGTGCAGGACAGGTGGGAGAACTCATACCGCAGGGCATTGTTGGTGGCAACCACGGCGGAAACAATCTTCCGTACCACGGATTTCAGATACTCCTCGGTGCGCATACTCCGGTCGATGACCTTTTCCCAGTCCCACTGATCTACATAGATGGAGTGGATATTGTCCAGCGTTTCATCCCGGCGGATGGCGTTCATGTCGGTGTAAAGACCCTTGCCCACGTAGAAATCGTACTGCTTCAGCGCCAGCCGTTTCCACTTTGCCAGGGACTGCACCACCTGCGCATCCTGTCCCACAGCGGGAATGTCAAACCCAACGGGACGTTCCACACCGCTGAGGTTGTCGTTGAGCCCGGACTGCTCTGTTACGAACAGGGGGGCGGAAACCCGGCGCAGATTCAGCTCAATGGCGAGGTTCATCTGGAAGGTGCGCTTGATGTAGTCGATGGCACGCTGGGTGTCATACCCATTCAGAGGGGATTTATAGTTTTCGGGAATCTTTAACATGATAACAAAAGCCCTTTCGGTAAACTCATAATAAATTATTGTAGCATGATCGGCGCGACTTGTCAAGTTTTTTTGCGGCATCGAAGAAAAATCTTCCTGTTATTTATGGAAGTCAAGGATTCGATTTCGCATTATTTGTCACAACGGGAACTTTTTGGAACCCCAGTCGTCTAATATCATAAAAAATCCGTCGGGAGGTGCGGTATGAAAAAGAGATTGATTCAAGGAATATCGTATCTTCTGCTGGCGGCATTTACGCTGGCAGTTGTGGGGATCCTTGCGTTTTACGTGCTGATTGTGGTGGGTGTGAGTCCCCGACTTCAGACCATGTGGATCTGTTCCGCCATGCGCACCATGTCCCACAAATATCTGGCAACCGCCTTCTTTACCAATGAGTACATTGCGGAGATTATGTCGGCCAATGAAATCGACGACAGCAGCCACAATTCGGAGATTCTTTCCTTGGACGGAAGACAGGATACCGATGAAACAAAAAAAGCCGACTATGCGGCAGAAGGCTATGAGGAGCTGGAAACGGGGCTCTACCGGAAAGAGGTGTCCGGGCTAAGCTGGCGCGGGTACGTGATGCTGGTGGAGGATCCCACGCGGGTAAAACTGGTGGATACGCCCCGACAGTATGAGTGCGGGGAAACGGTTATGCAGATGGCAGCAAATGCCGGGGCGGTGGCAGCGATTAACGGAGGCGGCTTCCAGGATGGGGTCAACTACGACTCCAACGGCGGAATGCCATCGGGACTTCTCATCGAAAACGGGACCCTCGTCTATCCTGAAACGATGGATGACACGGTTTACAATATGATCGGGCTGAACGAAGACGGCGTCTTGATCCTTCGCCACTGTAAGGCGGAA
>JAZSQX010000016.1:0-11006 GCA_045538235.1 Eubacteriales bacterium | reverse complement strand
CTGGCGGCGGAGGACGACATCAAAACCCACGACATTCTCTCCCACGGCACGGCGGATCTGGCTTACATCAGTCTCCGCATTGCGCTGGCGAGCGAAATCTTCTCGAAGGAAGCCCCCATCGTCGTGATGGACGGGAGCTTTGCTCACGTGGACAGCCGCCGGATCAAAAACTTCCTCCGTCTTCTGGGGGGAAGCCAGTTCCACGTCTTCACCTGTCGGAGCGAGGAATCCGACGCCGCACGGGCGCTGGGCTGCAACGTCATTCACCTTTCCTAAATTCCACGGAGGAGCCTCATGAAAAAATACATTCTCGCGCTGGATCAGGGTACCACCTCCAGCCGCGCCATTCTGTTCGATCACAACCAGCCCCCCGTTGGAATCGTCTCGCGAGAATTTCCGCAAATTTATCCGAAGGACGGATGGGTGGAGCATGACCCCACCGACATCTGGTCTTCCCAGTACGGGTGCATGATGGAGGTTCTGGCAAAAACCGGTGTTTCCGCGGACGAAATTGCCGCCATCGGCATCACCAATCAGCGGGAAACCACCATTGTATGGAACAGAGAAACCGGCACTCCCGTCACCGGTGCCATCGTGTGGCAATGCCGCCGTACCGCCCCCATCATCGAAGAAATGAAGCCGTACCACGATGTAATCCGGGAGAAAACCGGGCTCATCCCCGATGCCTACTTCTCCGCCAGCAAGATCCGCTGGATTCTGGACAACGTGGACGGTGCCGCCGCCCTCGCGAAGGAAGGAAAACTGGCATTCGGAACCGTGGACACCTGGCTGATCTACAAGCTGACGGGTCAGCATCTCACCGACCGCACCAACGCCAGCCGCACGATGCTCTACAACATCGACCTCTGTGATTGGGACGACGATCTTCTCGATCTCTTCGACATTCCCCGTTCCATGCTCCCCAAAGTCAAAAGCTCCTCGGAAATCTACGGCTATACCGTCATCAACGGCGTGCCCATTCCCGTGGCAGGGGTGGCGGGCGATCAGCAGGCGGCACTCTTCGGTCAGGGCTGCTATCAGGCGGGAGACACCAAAAATACATACGGCACGGGTTGCTTCCTTCTCATGAACACGGGAAACATTCGTCAGCACTCGAAAAACGGACTCCTCACCACCGTCGCCGCTACCTGTGCGGGAGAACCCATTCAGTATGCCCTGGAAGGAAGCGTCTTCTGCGGCGGCTCCGTGATCCAGTGGCTCCGGGATGAAATGCGCTTCTTCACGGAAAGCCTGGATGCGGAATACTACGCGTCAAAGGTATCCGATACGGGCGGTGTCTATCTGGTTCCCGCCTTTACGGGACTGGGCGCTCCCTACTGGGATATGTACGCCAGAGGCACGCTCACCGGCATCACCCGGGGAACCCGTCGGGAACACATCATCCGGGCAGCGGAGGAATCCATTGCCTACCAGTCCGCCGACCTGATTGCCGCCATGGAACGGGATACGGGTCACGTCATCTCGGCTCTGCGCGTGGACGGCGGTGCCACACGGGATCGCTTTCTGCTCCAGTTCCAGAGTGATATCATCGGCAAAAAAGTGCTTCGTCCCGCCGTACTGGAAACCACCGCTCTTGGTGCTGCCCATCTGGCAGGTCTCGCCGTGGGCTTCTGGGAATCCCGAGAGGATTTGGCGAGAAACCGGGTCATCGAGCGGGAATTTACGCCCCTCATCGACGAGGAGCGCCGTCAGACCCTCCTCGAAGGCTGGCGCAAGGCAATCCGTCAGGCTACCTGTCGGTAAATTCAACGAAACAAAAAACGGCTGTCGCATTTCGGGAATTTCTTCCGTCGTGCGGCAGCCGCTTTGTATTTTCAAAAATTATTGAATGGTCACAAGGGTATCGAACAGATCCCGGTTTTCGCGGAGTCGGGTTTCGCTTCCCACCGCGCAGGTGCAGCCCTGACGGCAGATGGCATCAAACGCATCTGCGGCACTGCGGAACTGGGCTTCCGTAATGCCCAGCATTTCCCGTCTTCTTGCCACGATGTTCTCGTAAGTCAGACCGGACAGGTACGCGTCAAAGGATCGGCTCGCCTTGCCTGCGGGAGACATGGGACGTTCATAAGCGGAGAAGGTGCCGATGATATACTTGGTCAGATCCGCTTCGTCAAACTTCACCGTCCGGACAAAATCCCCCGTGCCCCGGAAGGCATCCAGTGTTTCCTTCACCTTGGGATCCCGGTAGGAGGAGAAGCGCACGTTATTCGAATCCCCGTCAAAGGCACAGCCGCATCCGTACGCGCCGCCCTTTACCCGGATCTGCTGATACAGCCAGTCCACGTTCACTGCAGTTTTGACTACCTGCATCGCGCCGTGGTACGCCATCCCGTCGAAGCCCAGATTCCCCGCCATTGCCATGTACTGCACCTGGGAGGGGATGAGAATGGCTTCGTTTTTCTTCACCGGGACGTATTCTTCCTCCGCTCCGAGGGATTCTCCGGAAACGGCACGAAGCGCATCGCACAGTCCGGGTAGAGCGGCATCCAGTGCCGTCACGCCCGCTTCGTCTGCCGCCACACTGGCAATCATCCGATCGGGATCGAAGAGGATGGCCGCCACCTTTTTGAGGTTTGCCGCCAAATCTTCCCACCGTTCGTCGTAGTGATCCGTCAGATCGCAAAGGAAGAGGTAGAAATCAATTCCCTCCAGCGCCTGGGTATAGCACCCCATCCGGGAGAAGTAGGACACCGCACGGGCAGATGCCACCGAGTTGCCGCTGTTCATGATTTCCCGCTTTTTGTCGGATCGCAGTTCCGTGAGAATGTTCCACAGCCGCGCCTTGTCACCGAGATCCGTTTCCGTGAGGATTTCCCGGATCAGTTCCATGGCGGCCGGCACGTGTTCTGCCAGCATCCGCACGTTGACACTGTACATGGGCCGGTAGTCGTCCATGGTGCCGTATTTCCGGGCGGTATAGTGCCAGAAAGACAGACTGCCCGTATTCAGCTTCTTTTCAATTTCCAGTTCCTCAAAGGAGTGGGACTTCGTGCTCATCCGTCCGAGAATATACCCCATCAGCCCCACGTAGGGTACGTACCGGTGGGGGATTTTGCCGATGTCAAACCGGAGTTTCAGATAGGTAATGCCACTTGTCTCCACGTCGTGGAACACAGCAGGACAGCCGCCCACCGTGCCTTCCCGGTTGGTGAGGGGAACGGTTTCCACGGGAATATCGCTTCTCTGGAGAGAGGGAATGCAGTTCTTTTCTTCCTCGGTCACGTCCGCTTCCTGATAGGCACGGAGTCCCTTCGTATCTTCCACAATCTTTGCGATTTCCTCCTCCGAGAGGGAAGCCTTGTACGCCGCCAGTTTTTCTCGGAGAGCGTTTTCCTCTTCTTCCATCAGCCCGCGTTTGGGAATCAGCTTCAGAAGAACGGCGTGATCCGTATCGAGAACATATTTCTTCACCAGACCCTCGTAATAGCCCGTTCCGATGCGCTTTTTCAGTTCCGCAAAGTCATCGAGGGTGTGCATATAGGAGAACGCCGCCCCGTCATCGTACAGCCAGGACAAAAGCATCGTGGAGGCATAATCGAGACCCTTGGGATATCCGCCGTAATCCGCCTCGCGGAAGCTGAATTCCATCCGGTTGATGCAGGCAAGAAGAGAGCGTTCGCTGATGCCGTTTTCCACTTCCTTTGCGAGCGTATCCAAAATGATGGTGTAGAAGCGATCCAGATCCCCCTCTTTCGCGTTCTTCGCGATGATGGAGAAGGAGTTTTCCAGCATATGACTGTCGTAGCCGCCGAACACGTCTTCCCCGATGCCGGCTTCCAGAAGGGCACGCTTCACGGGTGCACCGTCGGAGTACACCAGCACGTCGGAAAGTACCCCCCACGCCCGGCATTCGAAGGCATCCATCCCCGATCCGCCCAGCGCCGAATAGGCAAGGAACGCCTTCCCTTCCGTCTCATCCTCGGAACCCACGGAGTAGGATTCCACCACCCGCTTCGGTTCTCTGGAATCAAACCGGGGCTGCTTTTCCACCTCCGTGTGGGGCTCGATGGTATCGAATGCGGAGAGGTAGTTTTCATCCATCCACCGGAGCCGCTCGTCCATGTCGCAGTCCCCGTAGAGGAAAATATAGGCGTTGGAGGGATGGTAATGCTCTCTGTGGAAATCGAGGAACGCCTCGTAGGTCAGATCGGGGATCACCGTCGGATCGCCCCCGGAATTGACGCCGTAGGTGGTGTCGGGATAGATGTGGGCGGCAATCCGATCCCAGATCATCCGGTCGGGGGAGGACATCGCCCCCTTCATTTCGCTGTATACCACGCCGTTGATTTTCAGTTCATCCGCGGGATCTTCCATCTCGTAGTGCCAGCCCTCCTGCTGGAAGATCTGGGGTCTTTCGTAAATATTGGGATAGAACACCGCATCCATGTACACGTTCATCAGGTTGATGAAATCCTTGTCGTTGCAGGATGCCACGGGGTACATGGTCTTATCGGGGTAGGTCATGGCGTTGAGGAAGGTGTTGAGCGAGCCCTTGATCAGCTGCATGAAGGGATCCCGGGAAGGATAGTGCTTGGATCCGTTGAGAACGGAGTGCTCAATGATGTGGGGAACCCCCGTGCTGTCGGTGGGAGGAGTACGGAAAGCGGCGCAGAACATTTTATTCTCGTCGTCGTTGGAAATGAGACAGATTCTTGCGCCGGATTTTTTGTGCCGGAGGACAATGCCCGCCGATTTGATGTCGTCCAGATATTCTTCATATTCCAGCCGGTACGCATCGTTCTTCGCCAGCTCCCGGCTGCTCTTGATATTTTTTGCCATATGGAATTCCTTTCGAAAAAACTCTCCCTTTATTATGACCGATTTTCCCCGATTTGTCAAGAGGATTTCTTCGCAAGGCGAAAAACTCCTCGACAGCCTTGTCCCAGACATGAGAAATACCGCACAAAACGCAAAGAAGGGCGTAAATTTGACAAAACCCCTTGACTTCACCGCCCCGCTGTGTTAAAATTTGATCAACAAAAGCGATGACGAAGAAGGGGCGGAATCGGGTTCCGCGATGGGAGCGGCACCGCCCAGTATACGCCGACTAGACACCCGTCTCAAAGCAGACTTTGTTTTGGGGCGTTTTTTCGTAGCGTCCCCTCTCCGCCGTTTTGCCATGTCATTCGAACACAAAGGAGTTCTCCTATGAGCATCAAAATTCAGACCGAAAAAGCCCCTGCCGCTATCGGTCCCTATTCCCAGGCTATCTCCGTCGGAAGCCTCGTCTTCACCTCCGGACAGATTCCCCTCGATCCCGTCACCGGAGAAATGGTCGGTGCAAATGTCACCGAACAGGCGCACCGGGTGTGTCAGAACCTGGCAGCCGTGCTGGAAGCGGCAGGCTCCTCTCTCAGCCGTGCGGTGAAGACCACCTGCTTTCTCAGCGACATGGCGGATTTTGCCGCTTTCAATGCCGTATACGCCGAATACTTCACCGGCAACCCCGCCCGCTCCTGTGTGGCAGTCAAGACCCTGCCGAAGGGGGCGCTGGTTGAGGTGGAAGTGATTGCGGAAAAGGAGTCCCAGTCGTAATGGACGCTACCAAGTATCGGACAAGGTACTTCCCCGTTTCTGCCGAATACAGCCACTGGGTCACGAAGGATCACATCGAACAAGCCCCCATCTGGTGTTCCGTGGATATGCGGGACGGCAACCAGAGTCTGGTGATTCCCATGGGGCTGGAGGAAAAGTTAGAGTATTTTCAGGTGCTTCTGGACGTGGGCTTTAAGGAAATCGAGGTGGGCTTCCCCGCCGCCAGCGAGACGGAATACGAATTCCTCCGCACGCTCATTGACCGGAACATCATCCCCGACGACGTGACGATTCAGGTGCTCACCCAATGCCGGGAGCACATCATCCGAAAAACCTTCGATGCCTGCCGGGGTGCCAAAAGCGCGATCATTCATTTTTACAATGCCGTCAGCATCGCCCAGCGGGAACAGGTCTTCCAGAAATCGAAGGAAGAGATCAAGCAGATTGCCGTGGACGGTGCAAAGCTGGTGAAGGAGTTGGCAGCGGAGTACGAGGGAAACTTCCGGTTTGAATATACCCCCGAATCCTTCACGGGAACGGAGCCGGAATACGCCCTGGAGGTCTGCAATGCGGTGCTGGACGTTCTGGAACCGAGTGAGACGAACAACGTCATCATCAATATCCCCGTGACCGTGGAGTTGAGTCTTCCCCACGTATACGCCTCCCAGGTTGCCTACATCCACGAAAATCTGAAGCACCGGGAGCACGTGACCCTCTCCCTGCATCCCCACAACGACCGGGGAACGGGGGTAGCGGACACGGAATTGGCGCTTCTTGCCGGAGCGGATCGGGTGGAAGGCACCCTCTTCGGCAATGGGGAACGAACGGGCAATGTGGACATTCTCACCCTTGCTATGAATCTCTATTCCCACGGCGTGGACCCGAGGCTGGATTTCTCGGACATTCCCTCCCTGGTAGACAAGTACGAGCGCTGTACCGGAATGTCCGTTTACGAGCGGGCACCGTACGCGGGAGCGCTGGTGTTTGCCGCCTTCTCCGGCAGTCATCAGGACGCCATCGCCAAAGGCTTGAAATACCGTCAGAAAAACAATCTCCACGAATGGACGGTTCCCTATATTCCCATTGATCCCACGGACATCGGACGCACCTACGACACGGATGTGATCCGGGTCAACTCCCAGTCCGGCAAGGGGGGGATCGGGTACCTTCTGGAGCAGACCTACGGCTACCATATGCCGAAGAAAATGCGGGAGCATTTCAGCTACGTATGCAAGAGCATTTCCGATCAGGAGCACAAGGAACTGAAAGCCCCCGAGGTACTGGCTCTTTTCACCGATTCTTACTTGAATCGCAAGGGGCGCATCTCGGTCACCGATTTCCATTTTGCCCGTGAGAACGACGTAGTCACGATCCACATCACCTTCCTGGAAGACGGAAAAAAGACGACGGTAGAAGCGAAAGGAAACGGTTCCCTCAGTGCCGTCAGCAATGCGCTCAAGGCTTATACGGGCGTTCGCTACACCCTGGAGGTCTTCACTCAGCACAGTATGCAGGAGCAGGGTTCCCACAGTGTGGCGGCCTCCTACATCGGTCTGGAAGCCGAAGACGGCAGTATGTACTGGGGCGCGGGCACTCATACCGACGTGATCAAAGCGAGCACCCATGCTCTGCTCAGTGCCTTCCACAACATGATGGCGAGCGCGCAGAATCCCACTTTGGCAGAATAAACGATGCATCTTATACAGCGGAACGGTTTTTTCTCCGGAAAGAACGGTTCCGTTTTGGTTTCCACCGCAGCATACTTGGTATCACAAAAAGAAATGATACCGAGAAAAAGAGGAAATGAACGTTGTATTGCCCGCCGGAATATGGTATAATGAGGTGAATTCTTATAAAAAAACAAACAGGAAGGAAATCATTGCCATGAAACTGCACACCAAGCTTTTATTCCTACTGGTGATGTTCGCGCTTCTTCTCCCCCTGGGACTCGTGTCCTGTAATCCGGCAGACCCCGGGGAACAAACCACGCCCGAAACCGCTCCCGAAATCCCTCCCGTGGAAATGCTGACGATCGGTGCGGGCGGCGCGACGGAATACACCATCGTTTACCCCGATGAAGTCAACTCCTTTGTTTCCAAAGCGGTGTACAATCTCCGTTCCGCGATCGGTGACGCCATCGGCAAAAAGCCCGACAGCAAGTCCGACTTTGTGAAGAAGGGCGAGGAGATCCCGGTGGGAACCAAAGAAATCCTCATCGGTCAGACCAACCGCCCCGAATCTGCCGAAGGGGTGAAAAATCTCGCGGACAACGAATTTGTGATTCAGGTTTCCGGGGATCGGGTTGTCATCGCAGCCCCCAACGACGTGCTTCTGATTCAGGCAATCCGGTATTTCACCGACACCTACGTTTCCTCCGCTGCGGACACCATTGCCGTTCCTGCAGATCTGAACCTTGTGCGTGCACCGGAAGTGAAGGATGCGGTGGTGGAAAACGGGGACGGTACCGTGACGCTCCATTTGAACCACTTCTCCGTCACCTATGACGCCGGCAACAAGCAAGCATATATCCCCTCCGTCGCCGATGCCTTTGCCGCTCTGGCAGCCGACAAATTCGGGCTCCTCGGCATCCTTGAGGATCAGTACGCAAATGAATACGAAATCCTCTTCGGCTCCTGCAAGAGAGAGGCGTACAAAACCACCGACAAAAAATTCCTGTTCCGGGATTTCTACCTCCACTACACAGCAGGCAAGCTCAGCATCAGCGCCGCCAGCATCTACGGCTATGAGGCTGCCATCCGGTACATCGTTGACAAGAACGGTGTGATCACCATTCCCGCCGACGGGCTGTATCAGGAATACGACTACGGAACGGGAACGCTTGCCGAAATCCGTAAGAACTACGAAAACCCAAATCTGGAAGGTGCCTGGATGGTGACCATCAGCCATCGGGGAGACGTTACCACAAACAACTATCCCGAAAACTCCCTCCCCGCCTATCAGTCCTGCATTGATATCGGCGTGGACGTAATCGAAACGGACATCTCCAAAACCTCCGACGGCAAATGGGTCATCTGCCACGACAACACCGTTGACCGCACCACCACGGGTACGGGCAAGGTTTCCTCCCTGAAGTACGAACAGCTTCAGACCTTCTATCTGAAAGAACAGAACGGGGGTGACGGAGTTCCCGCTACCGAATACAAAATGCCCACTCTTGTGGAAGTGATTGAGCTGTGCAAGGGCAAGGTTCTCCTCAATCTGGACAAGCTCTCCTCCTCCAGCTATCAGGCAATCTACGACGTGTTCGAAAAGAACGACGCGGTGAATCTGGCTCTGTACAAGGGCGAAATGTCCGCAAAAGATCTGACGGAATGGTTCTGCCAGCTTCTCCGCAAAGGACGCGAACTGCCCCTCTACAGCCCCCTCCTTTACAGCGCATCCGGGCTGGGTCGTATCAACACCTACGCAGGTCTCACCACCATGATCGAAACCGGCACGAACAACGACGCGGCGACCACCCGGCGGATTCTGAACCTGGGCATCCGTTCCATGTGTCTGACCGCCCTCAATCCCTCCGCGGAAAACAACAGAAACTGGACTGCTCTCCAAAGAGCCGGCTACACCGCTATCATGACGGATACTCCCGTTCAACTGAGAGAATTCATCACAAAGAAATAATCCGTCGTCCCAGAGCGATTCGGTCCCTCCTCCGACCGTACCGCTCTTTTTTTCCGGAATCCGGAAAGATCTTGCATTTTTATGGGAAGCGTGTTATAATGATAACGGCTGTGCGGCAGAATTCCTGTGCCTCTGCCCCATCTCCCAGCCATCGCTATCCGACATTACCGGCTCCCACTCGCCGGCATTTTTTGACAGGTTATAATGGAACAGAAACACACCTCAAAAGTTCGACTCATTGCCTCCTTTCTCAAAGGAAGCCTCCATTTTTTTGTTCTGTGCATCGTGTTTTCCGTGGGAACCTCCTTTTTTGAACTGCTCTGTCCGAAGATCATCAGCTTCACCGTGGACTCCGTCCTTGGCTCGAAGGTGCCCTCCCTTCCCGCGCCTCTTACGTCCCTCCTCAATTCAGTCGGCGGCATCCCGTGGCTCCGGGAGAATCTGTGGGTCATTGCCCTTCTCATCCTTTTGACGGCACTCTGCATGGGCGGATGCCGATATAGGGAAGCGGTTCTCAATCGACTGGGATCGGAAACTCTCGTGGAAACCATGCGCAACCGTCTCTTTTCCCACATCGAGCGGCTCCCCTTCTCCTGGTATATGAAAAACCGTACCGGGGACATCATTCAGCGCTGTACCTCCGACGTGGAAACGGTCAAATCCTTCCTCTCGGAGCAGCTAACCTCCATCGTCAGCACCGTCCTGCTGATTACCATGTCCCTTCTGTTCATGTACGGCATTCACCCAATCCTTGCCACCGTGGCGCTTTTCTCCATCCCCGTCATTGTGGCGTACTCCGCCATCTTCCACTCCAAAATCGGCGAGGGATTTCTGAAATGCGACGAGGATGAGGGAAAACTCTCCTCCATTGTGCAGGAAAATCTCACCGGCGTGCGGGTTGTCCGGGCGTTCGGCAGAGAAAAGCATGAGGTGGACAAGTATCAGAAGCAAAACGACATCTACACCAACGCCTGGATCCGGCTGGGACGGCTCATGTCCCTGTTCTGGGCGACGGGGGATCTTCTCTCCGGCGTGCAGATCATGCTGGTGCTGATTCTCGGCACTGTTTTCTGCACCCGCGGGAATTTATCTGTGGGAGATCTTATCGCCATTCTGTCCTACAACGCCATGCTCACCTGGCCCGTTCGTTCTCTCGGAAGAGTGATTTCTGAGATGAGCAAGGCGGGGATTTCCATCGGTCGTGTGGGGGAAATCATGGACGCGGAAGAGGAAACGGACGAGCCGGGAGACGTGGAATGCGACCCCTCCGGGGACATTGTGTTTGACCACGTCACCTTCGGCTATGATGAAAAAACGCCCATTCTCCGGGACATCTCCCTGCGGATCCCGAAAGGATCCACCCTCGGCATTCTCGGCATGACGGGAAGCGGAAAATCCACCCTGGTGTCCCTTCTGTGTCGGCTGTACGATCTTCCCGAGGAGGGAGGCTCTCTCACCATCTCCGGCACGGACATCCGCCACATCCGGCGCTCTTCTCTCCGGAAGAATATCGGCATCGTGCTGCAGGAACCCTTTCTCTTCTCCCGTACCCTCCGGGACAACATTGGCATCACCCTGGACGGCGTCTCCCCCGAGGAAGCGGAGGAACGAATCCAAGCCGCCGCTCGCACCGCCAGTCTCGACGAAACCATTGCCGCCTTCGCTTCCGGCTACGATACCATGGTAGGAGAACGGGGCGTTACCCTCTCCGGCGGTCAGAAACAGCGCACCGCCATTGCCCGGCTTCTTACGGAAGGAAAGCCCGTTCTGATCTTTGACGACAGTCTCTCTGCCGTGGACAGCGAAACGGA
>JAZSQX010000173.1:0-11322 GCA_045538235.1 Eubacteriales bacterium | reverse complement strand
GTGGGGGAGACGAAATTGATGTTGTACGCGCCCGATTCTTCCAGCCGGAGCATGGTATCCGCCATTTCCGCGGGAGTGTAGGGCTGTCCCACTGCATTTGGACGGCTGATGGCGCGGTTTTGGCAGTAGACGCAGCCCAGAGGACAGTGGGTGAGGAAGATCGCCCCGGAGCCTTTCGCGGGATCCTGTCCGCTGATGGGGGGCTCTTCCCAGTGATGGAGCATGATTTTTGCGACGGAGAGGGTGTCTCCCGCCCCGCAGATTCCCTGGTCACGATGGCGATTGACACCGCATTCTCTGGGGCAGAGACGACAGCGGGAGAGCTCATCCATTGCCGCGGTTGCCCTTGATGTATTTCGAGATCATGCTGTACTTCAGATCCCACAGATCCTGGGAAAGGTCCACGTTGAAGGTGTGGGGATTTTCGAAACGGAGAACCTCTCCCCACATGGTGGCGATTTCACGGGCGCAGTGGTCGCGGATTTCACAGAGCGGCGGCAGGTTGTACACCAGCTTGCCCCCTTCAAAAACCGGCACCAGCATTTCTCTGGCGGTGTAGTCGGTGAGGGTACGGCGTTTCCAGGTGTAGTCGGGGTCGAAAATTTCCAGAGGCTTGTCCTGATCTACGGACTCGTGATGGAGCATGATCAGATCCGCTTCCGCCTTGCCCGTTTCGTTGGAGTAGAGGCGGTAGAGCTTCTTGAAGCCGGGATTGGTGATCTTCGCGGCGTTTTCGCTGACCTTGATCTTCGGGAAGATGGCGCCGTTTTCGTTTTCCACAGCCGCCAGCTTGTAGACACAGCCGAAGACGGCATCACTTTTCGCCGTAATCAGCCGTTCCCCGATTCCGAAGGCGTCAATGCAGGATTCCTGCGCCAGCACTTCCGTGATCACGTACTCGTCTAAGGAGTTGGAGATGACAATTTTGCAGTCGGTCAACCCCTCGTCGTCCAGAATCTTCCGGGCTTTTTTCGTGATATAGGCGATATCCCCGGAGTCGATACGGATGGCGCATTTTTTGAGCCCCATGGGCCAGAGCACGTCCTTGATTGCCCGGATGGCGTTGGGAAGACCGGACCCGAAGACGCTGTAGGTGTCCACCAGCAGAGTGGGATTGTTGGGATAGAGGCGGCAGTAGGTGGCAAATGCTTCGTATTCGCTGTCAAACATCTGCACCCAGGAGTGCGCCATGGTGCCCCCTGCGGGAACGCCGAAGAGACGCTCGGAAAGGGTGCAGGCAGTGGAGGCACATCCGCCGATGTAGGCAGCACGGGCACCGTAAACGGCGGCATCCTCCCCGTGAGCACGGCGGGAACCGAATTCGGAGATGGGACGACCTTTGGCGGCGCGTACCATGCGGGAAGCCTTGGTGGCGATGAGGGACTGATGATTCAGTGCCAAAAGGACGTAGGTTTCGATGAGCTGTGCCTGAATGACGGGGGCGCGGACGGTGAAAATGGGCTCATAGGGGAAAATCACCGTGCCTTCGGGAACGCTCCAGATGTCCCCCGTGAAGGAGAAATTGCGGAGATAGGAGAGAAATTCCTCGGTGAAGATATTCTTGCCCCGGAGAAAGGCAATGTCCTCGTCGGTGAAGTGAAGGTCTTCGATATAGTGAATGATCTGTTCCAGCCCCGCGGCGATGGCGTAACCGCCTCCATCGGGAACCCGGCGGAAAAATACGTCAAAATAGGCGATTTTATTTCGCAGCTCCGTGTCAAAATAGCCGCGACCCATGGTCAGTTCATAAAAATCGCAGAGAAGGGAAAGATTGTATGCATCGTGTTTCATTTGGTCTACCTCGTGATGGGATTGTAAATGGGGGTGTTTTGTTCTTACAGTTCCTGCTGTAAAACGACGGTGTTGCGGGTGCCCCATGCTTCTTCGAGAAGGGCATCCCAATCAATTTTGGCTTCTTCCGCCAGTACCTTTTCCAGTTCGGGCTGGGTGCGGGGATGACGGGGAGTGAAGACGGTACAGCAGTCGTCATAGGGGAGAATGGACGTGTCAAAGGTGCCGATTTTCCGGGAGATACGGATGATCTCTTCCTTGTCCATACCGATGAGGGGACGGAATACGGGACAGGTTGCCGCATCTTCGGTGACGCACATGGCTTTGAGAGTCTGGGAAGCCACCTGACCCAGGGATTCCCCGGTGACAAGGACAGGACAGTCGTTCAGTTCCGCGGTCTTGGATGCCAGCCGCATCATGAACCGGCGGAGCAGAAGGGTGAAGTAATCCTCCTCGCAGTTGTCCCGGAGCATTTCCTGGATGTGAGTGAGGGAGAGAATGTGCACCTTGATCTTGCCGCAGTATTCTGTCAATTCTGCCGCTAACTGCAGAACCTTTTCTCTTGCCGCTTCGCTGGTGTAGGGAAAGCTTTCGAAATGGACGCATTCCACGGTCATCCCGCGCTTCATCATCATGTAACCAGCGACGGGGGAGTCGATGCCACCCGACAGCAGCAGAAGTCCCTTGCCAGCAGAACCAAGGGGCATTCCACCGGCACCGCGATCTTGCCCTGCGTGGATGTAAGCGTACTGATCCCGCACCTCAATCTTGACGATCACGTCGGGCTCGTTCAGATTCACCCGCAGATGGGGCATCACTTCCAGCATGGCGCCGCCCACTTCACCCGCCAATTCAGGGGAGGACAGGGGGAACATCTTATCGCTCCGCTTGGCGTCACACTTGAAGGTGCGGTAGGATTTCATGCGCTCCGGGAGATAGGTGCGCGCGGTTTCCAGAATGGATTCGAGGGTCTTTTCGCAGACGGCGGCACGGCAGAGCCCCGCAAAGCCGAAGACCTTGCCCATCTGCTCGTAGGTCTGATCCAGTGCTTCCTCCGCCGCTGCATCCAGGGGCTCCACGTAGACGGTGCTCTGGTTGGCGCGGACGTTGTAGTGTCCGATCAGGGCGGCACGGCGCTTGACTTCCCGGAATAGCTGGGACTCAAAGGTGCGGCGATTGGTTCCCTTTAAGACCAGTTCGCCGTACTTGCACAATATCACTTCTTTACTCTGATAACTCATAATTCCAATCCGTTTCTATGGCATTTTTTCTTCCTTGGAATGGGAAGAATAGACATTCACTTTAGTATACCATATTTCGGGGAGAGATGAAAGAGGAAATCCAAAGAAAACCGATTTTTTGGCGAAAAGATTTCTCTTTTTCACTCTCAGAAAGCAACAACAGTGGGAAACGGGAAAAAATAAGGTGCCGCTCGCCTCCCTTGTGGGGAATGGAGCAGGCACCTTGATGTTTGATAAAAATCCGTTTTGGAAGGGTTTTCTACAGCCGGATTCTTTACAGAAGCAGGAAGAGTCCCGCTACCGCCACCAGAACGAGGAGAAGAACCAGACAAATGGGGACGATCACGATCAGGGAGGAGAGGATTAAGGCGGTCATGTCGCCTTTTTCCAGTCCTCCTTCGGCCTCCAGCTCCTGCTTCAGGATCTCTTCCTTTTCGGAATTGTCCTTTTTCAGTTCCCGGAAGCGCCGGAAGAGTCCTTTATGCTCTTTCATGGATGCCTCCCGGAATCAGTTTTTCGCGTTCGCTTCGGATTTCCCGATTTCGAAGAGGTAGTTGCCGTTTTCGTCCACCTTGCGGTCCAAATTGTGGCAGGCGACGAAGTGACCGGGCTCTACTTCCACGTACGGAGGCGGTACACGCTTGCACTTATCGCACGCCATGTAGCATCTCGTGTGGAATTTGCATCCGGACGGGGGCTTTACAGGGCTGGGAATATTGCCGCCCAGAATGATCCGCTCCTTTTTGGAATCCTCCAGATCCGTGGTGGGAATGGAAGAGAGGAGTGCCACCGTGTAGGGATGACGGGGATCCTTGAAGATGGTGTCGGTATCTGCCACTTCCACCATGTTGCCCAGATACATAACCCCGATTCGGTCGGAAATGTAGCGGACAACGGACAGGTTGTGGGAGATGAAGAGATAGGTGAGTTTTTCCTTTTCCTTCAGTTCCTGGAGCAGGTTGATGATCTGGGACTGAATGGACACGTCCAGAGCGGACACGCATTCGTCGCAGACCACGAACTTGGGCTGTACGGCGAGGGAACGGGCGATGCAGATACGCTGCCGCTGACCGCCGGAGAACTGATGGGGATAGCGGTTGAACATATAATCCGAAAGCCCGCAGTCTTCCATTTCGCGGATGATGTAATCCTTCATCTTACGGGAGCCGTATTTGAAGAATTTGTGGGTCACCAGCCCCTCTTCAATGATCTGTCCCACGGTCATCCGGGGATTCAGGGAAGAGTAGGGGTCCTGGAAGATGATCTGCAAATCCCGTCGGATGGCGCGCATTTCCTTCACCGTCAGCCGGGAGAGGTCAATGCCGTCGTCCAGAAGCGCTTCGTATTTGGCGAATTCTTCATTCCCCGCGTGTTTCGAGCGAAGAGCTGCCAGACGCTTTTCCGCTTCTTCCCGCTTTGGCTGAAGGGAGGCGGACTGGCTTTCCAGATCCTTCTGGCGTGCGCGGAGTTTTTGGACTTTGGCTTCCAGAGAAGCGGTGGAGGCACCGGAGGCTTTTTTGTCGGCAAGCTTGCTTTCCGTGAGCTCCATTTCAAGGGCGAGATCGTTGTGCCGGCTTTGCAGTTTGGCATCTGCCACGTTGATTTCAAAGAGTTCGAGAATCGCGGCGGCGCCTTCTTTGGTGTCGGTGACAAGGAATCCGCCCAGGATTTTTGCCACCTTATTCCGCGTGGTTTCCATCTCCGCCACTGCCAGATTTTTGCTCTGGAGCTGCAGGAAGGTGGCGTCATCACCCAGCGCGTCGCATTTCGCCGTTTCCTCTGCGGCTTTCTTTTCCGCTTTCCGATAGGCGGCGATGTACTTGTCCGCGTGTTTCAGGGTGTCTGCCACGTAGGCGGGACCGACGGAAGCTAACGTGCGTCCGTAGTACATCGTGTTGCCGGCTGTCTGTTCGTAAAGCTGGAGAATCACACGACCGAGGGTGGATTTGCCGCACCCGGATTCCCCTACCAGACCGAAGGTTTCGCCCTGATAGATGTCGAGGGAAATCTCTTCATTGGCACGGACGTAGTACTGCTCCTTCTGGAACAGGCTTTTCTTCGCGAGAGGGAAGTATTTTTTTAGATTATTGATGGACAGTAATTTTTCCATGTTCTTCACTCCTTCTCTCTGCTTTTTGGGGGTAATGGCACCGGATCAACTGACCGTTTCCTGCGGGAAGCAGGGCGGGCTCTTCGTCGATGCACTTCTGGGTACAGTATTTGCAACGGGGGGCGAATTTGCATCCCTTGGGAAGTGCCAGCGGATGGGGCACCACACCGGGAATGGGATCCAGCTTTTTTCTGGTATCGTTAAGACGGGGGATGGAGAACATCAGCCCCTCCGTGTAGGGATGGCTGGCTTCGCAGTCGGAGAAAATCACCTTGGCGGGGGCGTGTTCCACTACCTGACCGCAGTACATGACCACTACATCGTCCGCCATTTGGTTGATGACGCCTAAGTCGTGGGTGATGAAGAGGATGGAGGTGCCTCTCTCCTCCTGGAGATCGTTCATGAGCTTGAGAATCTGCGCCTGAATGGTCACGTCCAGGGCGGTGGTAGGCTCGTCCGCAATGAGAATGTCGGGCTTGCACGCCAGAGCCATGGCAATCATGACCCGCTGACGCATCCCGCCGGACAACTGGTGAGGGTACTGATTCAGTACGGTATCGGGGTTGGGAATTTGCACGGCTTCCAGCATTTCCCGTGCCTTTTCCGCCGCTGCTTTCTTGTCAAGACCCTGGTGAATGATCAGGGGCTCGGACAACTGCTTTTTGACAGTGAACACGGGGTTCAGGCTGGTCATGGGTTCCTGGAAGATCACGGAGATCTTGTTGCCGCGGATGTTGTACATTTCCTGCAGGGGCAGGGTGACCAGATCTTCGCCGCGGAAGAGGATTTCCCCTTCGGCGATGTATCCGTTGGCATCCAGAAGGCGGAGAATACTCATAGCGGAAACGCTTTTGCCGGAACCGGATTCTCCCACGATTCCGAGGGTTTTGCCCGCCTTCAGCTCATACGATACGTCGTTGACGGCTTTGACAGTCCCATTCCGCGTTTTGAAAAAGGTATGAAGGTTCTTGACTTCCAGAACCAGTTCGTTCTGCTGTTTGTCCATTATTTTTCTACCTCCGACTTCGGGTCAAGGATGTCACGCAGGGTATCGCCGATCACGTTGATCGAGATGGTACTTGCGGAAAGGAAGAGAGCGGGGAATACCCATCTCCACCAGTAAGAGCGGATGACGAGGGAGTTGTTGCATCCGTAAAGCATATTGCCCCAGGTAGGACGGGGAAGCTGTACGCCGAATCCCAGGTAGGAGAGGGAGGCTTCGGTGAGCATACAGCTTGCGAAGTCCAGGGTAAGGGACACGATGATCACAGAAATGACGTTCGGAAGAATGTGCTTGAAGGCGATCCGACGCTCCGGCACGCCCATGGATTGAGCGGCGAGGACGAATTCCTTTTCCCGTTCTGCCAGCACCTGACCGCGGATCAGACGAGCCAGACCGGTCCAGGTGAGAATGCCCAGAACTACCATGATGAGGAAGATCCGGGTGTCCTCTTTCACGTCGGTCTGACGGAGAATGGAGGACAGAATCAGCGCGAAGGGAAGGAAGGGGATGGCGGAGAAAATTTCGGTGATGCGCATGAGGAGCATATCCACCTTGCCGCCGAAATAACCGGAGATACATCCCACGATGATACCGATGATGGAGGAGATGATGACCGCCACCGCACCGATGGTCATGGTCATCTTACCGCCGTTCATGACACGGGAGAAGACGTCGCGTCCCAGTTCATCCGTGCCCATCAGGTAGCCCTTGAAGCCCCATTTGTCGACAATTTCGCCGTCCTTTACCGCATAAGTCTGGAAACCGCAGCAGAAAAGGCTGTCCGCGGCGCCTTCCTCGTTCATGGAGGAGGGAAGTTCAGTCTGAGTGAGGGCGTCACTGCCCCAGGTGAGGACTCGGCCGGTATTGGTGACGAGGGCGTAATGTCTCGCACCGCCGTAAACGGAAACGGGGGTTTCACCCGCCGGAATTTCGGGAAGCACGCGGGAATTGTCGCCGGAGGCACCCACGATTACGAGGGAGCCGTCATCTAAAAGGAGGCAGGCGTTGGACATATTGGATGCGATGTCCAAGACCTTCCGGTCGCCGATGAATTCCCAGAGATCCTGGATGGAGGTGGTTCCGTCCGCGTTGACCGTTTCGTAGGAGTTGAACGCACCGGTTTTGCCACAGACGAACTGACCGTCCTTGTCGATCCCCACGATGAGGGACTGGAGGAATACCACCTTGTCCAGATTTTCGATATCGTCAAAGGAGGTCATGTTGGTGGCGCCGATGTTGTAGTTGCCCCACATATAGGAGGAACCGTCGTTCATGATGATGGCAGTCACCTGGTTGCCGCAGATGAGCTGCTTCACGTTGGCGGCGTCGATGGTGCCGTTGATCAGCTGGAGGGGCTGTGCCTGTGCCATGGAGATCATGGATCCCTTCATGCCGTACTGGCCGTTGTCGTAAGCACCCCAGCAGTAGACGTGTCCGTCTTCGGAGATGGCAACGGCATGGTCAATACCCACCGCCGCGTGGAGAATGTTGGCGTTTTTGACTTCCTCGGGAATGTCGGAAATGTCGATTCCAATGTCTTTGAGGAAGGTCTTGCCCCAGGTGTACACATTTCCGTCGGTGTCAAGACCGAGGGAGAAGGAGGAATAGGAGGAGATCTCCTTCACGTTGTCCTCAAGGGCAGAGGGCATCCGCATCATATCAAAGGAGGGACCCAGATTCTTGTGGAGAGGCTCTGCATAGGAGAGGTCGATGGGGTTCACCATGGGACCGATGAACACAAATAGGAACATGGCTACGATGACGACCAGTGCCACACAGGCGGCAGGACGGCGGAAGAAACGCTGAATCGCCTGCTTGGTGGGGCTTGCATAGCGTTCCGGGTTGTCGTCGAGGGTCTTGGAGGCACCAAAGATCATGCGACCGAGCCAACTGTTGCGGAGGGAATTATTCTTCTGTTTCATAATCGTCTCCTCCGTCTTACTTGGATACACGGACACGCGGGTCAGCGAGGCCGTATGCAATGTCTATGATAAGATTGCCGAGAAGGGCAAGGGCAACGTAGAACATCTGCAGAATCAGCACCACTTCGTAGTCGTTGGTGTTGAGTGCGGTGATGTAGATCCGCCCCATACCGTTTAAGGCAAAAATGTTTTCGATCATAAGGGAGCCGGAGAAAATGCCGATGAACCAGCCGATAATCAGGGTGATGATGGGGATCAGCGCGTTTCTCCATGCGTGGGAATAAATGACGATCTTTTCTCGCAGTCCCTTCGCACGGGCGGTGCGGATGCAGTCCATGGAAAGGGCTTCGGTCATGGAAGCACGGACGTAACGGGTCATGCCGCCAAGAGAAGAGAAGGTCATGACGATGAGGGGAAGTCCCATATAGTAGAGTTCGTCGAGGAACTGTCGGATGCCGTGGTAATTGCTTCCCGGCGTTTTCATCCCGCTGACGGGGAAGATGGGAATGATGACGGCAAAGAGACAGATAAAGAGGATTGCTGTGATGAAGCTGGGGATACTGTACCCCACAATGGTGCCGATCTGGATGGCGGAATCCCGCTTACCGCCCCGGTGTACGGCACAGAAAATACCGAGAGGGAGGGTGATGGCAAGTGCCAGAATGGTGGCAAAAATGTTGATGAAAATGGTATTTTTCATCGGTTCCACAAGAACGTCTGTGGCGGGTCGGTTGTACTGGAAGCTCCAGCCGAAGTTGCCCTGCAGCAGTCCATCGTAAATGCCGTCGATGGGAGCGAGACCCAGCCAATGGAGATAGCGGAAAACCACGCTGCGGTCAAGACCCAGCTCGTGACGGTAGTTTTGATATGCCTGCTCAAAGCCTTCGGGATTGTTTTTGTAAACAGCCTTCTGTTCTTCCACCAGGGCACGTGCTCTGTCGTAGGGTATCATATTGTAGATAAGATACATCAGAAAAGAGAGGATGACGAGGACAAGCAGCATATACCCGATCCGTTTGAGTATGTATTTTCCCATAGTAACACCTCAATTTGGTAGATTTTTCATATTCCCGATCAATAAGAGGATTGGGAGTGTAAATAGTCCACTCCCAATCGTCTCTTCTTGTATCGGTTTGATCACGGTGTGAAGCGGGTGTGCGATGCGTATCCGTCACACACGGAATCGGATGCTGTTATCAGCCCTTGATGGAAGCATAGAGAACAGCGTCTGCGGTGCTCCAGTAAGGAGACGTGTAGTAGTTCTCAATCTTCTCGTTGTAAACGTCGTAGTAGAAGTTGCAGTACAGAGCGATGTCGGGAACCAGCTCATTCCATCTCTGGATGTATGCGGTCCACCATTCCATGTACTCTTCGTTGGTTTCAGCGTCGTAAACCATTGCCATGGACAGGTAGTCCATACCCAGCTTGCCGCCGGATGCTTCTACAGCCTCAGCGTAGGACAGCTTCTTGTGAGAGCCGTCTTCTGCATAGTAGGGGAAGTCTCTGTCGTATTCGTCGTATACCTTGTTTACGGAGTAACCGAAGTAGATGGGATCGAGAGACCAGTTGTAGGAGTAGTCGTAGATGGTGGAGGTGAAGCCGGTTGCCAGGTTGAACATACCGTACGTGATGTTGCCGTTGAAGCCGTAGGACTGTTCACGGTAGATTTCACCCAGGAGTGCGTTGAAGTCACCGGTACTCTGACGGATGACCATACCGGCAGACTTTACGTCCGCACCGTTTGCCAGCATGGAAGCGAGCAGGTCGGAAACGTCGTTGTCAACGGTGGAGAACCAGTTGATTGCGAGGGGAATGTAGTAAGCGCCATCAATTTCAACGGTCTTGTAAACGATGCTGTCCGTGTTATTGGCAGATTCGTAGCCGATGGTAGCGTTTACGCAGTCTTCGGTGGTGAGAGCCTTCAGCTCGTCGAGGGTTACCTTCTTGTAACGAACGCTGTCAACGCCGGTGCCGCCTTCCGCGTAAGCTTCACCCTTGGAGTTGTAAACCCAGCCTGCATCTTCCAGGATCTTCTTCGCATTGGCGAGGGAGTATTCGTACATATTGAGGGTATCTTCGAGGGTTTCCTTAGCGGAGATGTACATCCAGGAATCCTCGGAGTAAGGACCGTTTACAACCTTACCGTAACCGCCGGTGTAGGTGGTAGCAAAGGTAGCGCGGTCGAGCAGGGTAGCGACTGCCTGACGGACTTCCGGGAACATGGTGGGACCGAAGTCACAGTCAAACTGAATCTTACCGTAGCCGGCTCTCTGGTAGTGATTTTCCTTGAAGCCCTGACCAACGTACTGAAGGGCTGCCTTGGTATCGGTGCCGCCGGTGATTGCGGAGAGAACGTCCACTTCGCCGCCAATCAGCTGGTCAAGCTGGGTTTCGGGAACGATCTTGGTGTAAACCACGGTCAGGATGGAAGGCTTCTGACCTTCGAAGTTCCCTGCGAACTTGTCGTTGAGGGTCAGAACAGCCTGCTTGGTACCTTCATCCCAGGAAGTGAGGGTGTAGGGACCGGAGTAGGGGTACTTGGTGGTATCGTAACGAGCTTCCTGCATATGAGCGGTCTTCGCGAAAATCAGCGTTTCTGCGGTGGAATCGGCAGTCTGTTCATACCAGTTGCCTTCCAGATAACAGCCGTTGCCATCGTCCTTGATGGTGATGCCGTCACCGAAGATCAGACCCATGTGGTAGGGGGTTACTGCGGAGTAGGTGTACGCGTAGAAGTAGGGATAGTAGCCTGCAGCGCCGTTGATTTCCAGGGAGAACTTGTAGTCGCCCAGCTTGCGGACGCCTGCGAATTCCTTGGTAGCGGGAGCAGAAGCGTCAACTGCAACGCCTTCGCCTGCATAGTTGAAGTAGCTGTCGTAGCCCACGAAGGACTGACCAGCCATACCGGAACCACCGGCATTGCGGGCAATCAGGGTGCTGAACGCCAGGGTGTACGCCAGGTAGTTGTCAGCGGTGATGGGAGAACCGTCGGAGAAGGTAAGACCTTCCTTGATCTCGATGGTAACGAGATAGTTCTGGGTGCCGTCGCCGTTGTCAACGACTTCTTCCGTATGGGACTTCACAACGGTGTCGTTCCATACGTATTCGCCTGCCTGGTTGGTTTCCATGGTGGAATAGCCAACGGTGAGTGCGTTGATGTCCTGGTCAGCCGCACCGGCAGAGGATCCACCGTAACCGGGGAAACGGAAGTCGCCCGTCAGTTCGGTTACGTTGCCGAGGATGATCTTGTTATCT
>JAZSQX010000138.1:0-11773 GCA_045538235.1 Eubacteriales bacterium | reverse complement strand
ATCAGCCGCGTGAGGAGGGTCACCACAATCCCCGACGTGAGAGCCGCCTCCTTGCCGCTCCCCATCCCGTCGGAGAGAATCATGTAAAACCGGCCGTCTGCCTCAAAGGACGTAATCACGTCGCCGCACACGCCCCCCGGCTCCTCATCCGTCACGTCCACCCGGATGGTTTCCCCTTCCGCGTCCTTCTCTGCTTCGTTCCCCTCCGTGCAGTCTGCACCCGCGCTGCGTGTCTCGCCACAGTACTTATGTACGCCGGATGCCGCACAGGAAAAGGTTCCCGCTTTACAGGAATACGCCGGAATCGAATGCATCCGCATAGACAGCACCGCGCCGTCCAGCCCGAATTCCGGCTGGGACAGGGGTGTTTTCGTGATGCTTTCAAATAACTGCCGTATCTCATCTCCTCCCATTCGGGTCGCCGTCAGGTCCACGTCGCCGACAAAAATGTGCTTCGTCCGCACGCCGTACGCCGTCACCGTGGACGCCCCGAAATTGTTGGCGTTCAGAATCCGTCGGAGCCGCTTCGACAAGTCCTCGTCAATGGCCGCCGTATCCTTTCCCGCCCGTCCCGCCTGACGAAGCAGTTCCCCCGCCAGACCGTAGTCCGCCGACGCCGACGACAGCTTGTCCCCCTGTCGGAGCCGCGCGATTTTCTGACCCGCTGTCAGATTGATTTCATCTAAAATCCGTCCGATCTGGTAGCACGAGGACGCGATGGAGGTGGGCACCGCGGATGCCGACACCACTCCGTCCCGCCACAGTTCCTTCGTCATTTTTTCCCGCATGGGGGCTGTCCGGGAAATACGCCCCTCGTGGCATTTCTCCCGATTGCGGCAGCCGTGGCAGTGAAGATCAAAGGCCTCCTCCACGATCTGCCCCATTTCCTGCAGAGTGGGTTTCGCCAGCCGCTCCGCCATGGTTCCCAGCACCGCCGACACCGACGCCATTCCGTCTGAGAGCCCCGCGATCCGATCCTTCATATCCGCCGCGGACAATTCCGCCATCTCCGCCGTTTCGCTGTGCCGGGTATGGGGAATTTCCCCGCCGAACAAATCCTCCGGCAGGCGCACCTTCCCCCATCGGACGGCGGGAATGAGGAGGGCGGATGCCAGAATCGCCGGGGGAATCATCAAAATCGCCCCCTCGCCCCCGGAGGTATAGATCGCCCACGCCACTGCCCCTCCTCCGCCGCAGAGTACGGCAAGGGTGGGGGAGATCGACTGGGTCACACCGCACAAAACTGCCGAAATGGCGTAGGCGGGTGCCAGAAGGGGGGACGCCGCCATGCCGCACGCCAGTCCCATGAGTGCCCCACGGTGGATTCCGTAGGAAAGGGCAATGGCGCACGCCGCCAGAATGGCAAATAGGGCACCAAAATCGGGGAGCATTTTCCCCCCCAAATCCCCGGCGGATTTTGCCAGTATCGCACCGAGGAAGTAGATACTCACCTCTCGCACAGGCGAAAGACGCATATTCCGCTCCGCCGCCGCATAAAACAGATATGTAACGATGGGCGTGACAAACAAACTGAACACAGCACCGAACAGGTCGTAATACGCGTACCCGCCCTCAACCACTGACCACGCTCCGGCGAACAGTGCTGCACACGCGGACAGTGCCATCCGCACCCAAATGTTCTCCCGGAGCATGATCCCGCTGTGATTCCCAAGGCTGTGTGCCAGTTCTCCAAGGGCTTCACGGGGGTGAGACCGCCATCGTTTCCACAGAACGCCGGGTCGCTTTTTCTCTTTGGGATCGGACTTCGACGAATTTGACAGTCCCCCGTCCGCCGCCAGCCACAGGGACGTTCCCGATCGGGCAAGAGCGAGGAGGGCAATAATCAGTGCGTGAGCGCCGCCCACCGTGGGGATTCGGGCCGATCCCACCGCCGCGCCGCAGAGTGCCGCCACGGTTCCCGTGAAGCCTGAGACCGCCGCCGTCATGGCAATGCCGAAGGGATATGTACCGGGGAAGGCCTCCGTTCCCGCCACCGCGAATGCGAGAAGGAAGCAAATCGCCGCGGCAAGAATCCGGCGCAGAACCACGCTGCCCGTGAACCAGGCGAATCCACCGACCCGCTCCGCTGCCGCCGCACCGCCGAGTCCCACACGCCGGGATCGAGCGGTTTTGTTTTTGGATTTTTCTTCTTTCATGATGAAAAGCCTCCGAAATGATTTGCAGAAGCGTTTCCCTATGCGCATTCGGTTTCCGCTTTCTGTGCCATGATTATACCGCGGCGGCACAAAAAAAGCCGTCGATGGATGACGGCACGAAGTGAGGCGAAGAATGCGGCAAACGGACGGGAAACACCGCAACAGACAGAAGAAAAAAATTCCCCTGTCGGAAAGAAAAACATCCTCCGAGGAAATGGGGAAGGGAATAAAAGAAGTAATAAGGAAGAGGGAAGAGGGAGGAAGTAATGAAGATTTTTACCGGCGGTAAAAAATCCACCGAACCTCTTCCCTATTCCCTCTTACCTCTTACCGAAACAAAAGGCGCCTCTTTCGAAGCGCTCTGGCAGACTTGTAAGCCGGGTTCTGTACGCGGGACAAATCCCACGCAGCCATCATCTATCTGGGACACCGATCGCTCGGCGCCTCAAGCCACCCCAGTCGTTCTGTCGGGCCAACATGAGCGTTCGCTCCCGACTCAGGGTGTTGCATCGGATAGGGTTTACATTTGCACACAGTTGCCTGTCGTGCCGGTGAGCTCTTACCTCGCCTTTCCATCTTTTCCTGCCCGAAGACAGGTAGTCTATTTCTGTTGCACTTTCCCGGAGGTCTCCCTCGGCGGACGTTATCCGTTATCCTGCCCTACGATGCCCGGACTTTCCTCATGCCAATACCTTTCGGCAACATGACACGCGACAGCCCCATCTGCATCCCCTATTATACCCGATTCCGCCCGATTTGTCAAGGGAAAAAACGATGGGGATCTTTCGAGAAAATCCCCGGAGTTATGCGAAGCATTACTCCCGCCCCCATTCAAAGCTTTATGGAGGGAGGGGCATGGGTGTATAGCGCCGCCGTATCGCGTGAGGAAAGCAAAACATAAGCGTATGCCGCCCGGACGAACGACTTCGTCCAAACAAACATACGCTTTTCTTTCATTTATAGGTTGCGAATTGGCGGCGCTATAACCCTTTTCCCCAACCATTCAAAAGTTTTGAATGGGGTTTGGGGAAATCTTTTTCAAAAGATTTCCCCATCGTCTCCCCATCACTTCACTTCCTCGTACAGAGCCAGAAGTTCCTTGTCACTCATGGTGGTGGTACGTCCGCCGGCGTATTCTTCGTCGATGCGTTCCTTCATGGCGAGAACCACGGGGGAGCGTTTGTCCACGCTCCGGGCGGATTCATCGGGGCAGGTGTGCTTCAGCCAATGGGCAATGCCTGCGAGACCGCTGTGGACGTCGATTGCCACACGGGCGGGGCGGTTCAGGAGTTTTTCCGTATTGAAGATGTTGTAGATCTCCTCGTCCTTCATCAGTCCGTCGGCGTGGATGCCCGCTTTCGTGATGTTGAAATCATGTCCCACGAAGGGCGTGCGGGGCGGGATGTGGTAATGCATCTCGTTCTGGAAATAATCCGCGATCTCCGTGATCACCGTGGTGTCCATGCCGTCCGTGGTGCCGCGGAGGGAGGCGTATTCCATCACCATCGCTTCCAGAGGCGTGTTGCCGCACCGTTCTCCAATCCCCAGCAGGGCGCAGTTCACAGAAGAGCATCCGTACAGCCATGCCGTGGAGCTGTTGGTGACGGCTTTGTAGAAATCGTTGTGACCGTGCCATTCCAGCATCTCCGAGGGAACGCACGCATAGTGAGTCAAACCGTAGATGATGCCCGGGACGGAACGGGGCAGAGCGGCACCGGGGTAGGACACGCCGTATCCCATGGTATCGCAGGCGCGGATTTTTACCGGAATCCCGTATTCCTGGGACAGAGACTGGAGCGCTTCCGCAAAGGGTACCACGAAGCCGTAGAAGTCAGCGCGGGTAATGTCCTCGAAGTGGCACCGGGGAGAGATGCCCATTTCCATCACTTCCCGGATCACGCCCAGGTATTTTTCCAGAGCCGACTTACGGGTCAGCCCCATCTTATTGTAAATGTGGTAGTCGGAGCAGGACACCAGCACTCCCGTCTCCCGGATGCCAAGGGATTTGACCAGCTCAAAATCCTTCGTAGCCGCCCGGATCCACGTGGTAATCTCGGGGAACTGATACCCCAGATCCTGGCACGCCTTGAGGGCTTCTCTGTCCTTCTCGGAGTACACGAAAAACTCGGACTGACGAATCAGACCCTTTTCGCCCCCCAGACGGTGGAGCATCTTATACAGATCCACGATCTGCTTGACCGTGAAGGGTTCCGCAGACTGCTGACCGTCCCGGAAGGTGGTGTCCGTGATCCAGATGTTCTCCGGCATATTCACGGGCACGAACCGGTGGTTGAAGGACACCTTCGGCACGGATTCGTAATCATACAGGCGGCGGTACAGGTTGGGGGTCGCCCGCTCCTGGAGGGAATATCGGTACGCGGACTGCTCAATCAGGTGGCTGCTGTCGGAATACTCCACCTTGGTATCATGCTCGCGGATTTCGGTATCCATGAAGGTCGTATGCTTATCTACTTCGCTGTTTTGCATTGTATTTCACCAAATCTTTCATATTTTCTGTATTGTTCGGGTATTATACCACATTTTTTGAAGGATGTCAAGGGTTATGATGCAAAAATTTTTATGCCCGCGCCAGTGGATTTTTATATTTATGCATAAATCGCGACTGAATATGCACCCGTATCCCAAAAAATGCGCTCAAAACACCGCGTTGACAATTTTGCCGCATTGTGGTATAATACAGAAAATGTCCTATTGTTTCAAGTTGGGGGATTTTATGAAAATTCTTGTTTGCGGATGCGGTAAAATCGGGGAAACCATTCTCGCCAGTCTGGTGAGCGAGGGGCACAACGTAACGGCTCTGGATCAGAACCCCGCGGTGGTGACGGAAATCACCAATATTTACGACGTCATGGGGGTGGCGGGCAACTGCGCCGACTGCGAAACCCTCGAGGACGCCGACGTCCGGCACACGGAGCTCTTTGTTGCCGCCACCGACTCGGATGAAGTGAATATGCTCGCCTGCTTCCTCGCCAAGCGCATGGGAGCCCGACACACCATCGCCCGGATCCGTTCCCCTCAGTACAACGACGCCTCCCTCTCCTTCATGAAACGGGAACTGGGGCTGTCCATGGCGATCAACCCGGAATTTTTAGCGGCGAGAGAACTGTTTGACCTCTTAAAAATGCCCTCTGCCGTCAAGGTGGAGACCTTCAGCGGGCGGAATTTTGAGATGATTGAGGTGATTCTCAAGGAGGACACCCCCCTCGACGGACTGGCGCTGAAGGATCTCCGGGAGCGATACAAAACCCGGGTACTGATCTGCATGGTACAGCGGGGGGACGACGTGTTCATTCCCGACGGGGATTTCGTTCTCCAGAAGGGGGACAAGATCGGGCTCACCTCCTCCCCCGCGGAAATCGAGACGTTCCTCCGGAAAATCGGACTTCTTCGGAAAGGTGCGCGAAGTGTCATGCTCCTTGGGGGAAGCCGCACCGCGTACTACCTTGCCAAAATGCTGGAAGGAAGCGACGGGTCCGTGAAGATCATCGAACAGGATGTGCGAGTGGCGCGGGAGTTGAGCGAAGCCCTCCCCGATGCCACCATCATCCACGGGGACGGTGCGGAGCAGGAAATTCTCCTGGAAGAGGGAATCGACAGCGTGGACGCCTTCGTCTCCCTCACGGGAATGGATGAAGAAAACATCCTCGTTGCCATTTACGCCGCGTCCCGTCAGGTTCCCAAGGTGATCACCAAAATCAACCGGGACGAGCTGTCCTCCATGGCGGAAAAGCTGGGGCTCGACTGCATCATCTCCCCCCGAAAAATTATGGCGGATGTGCTGATCCGGTATGCCCGCGCTCTGGAAAACTCCCGGGGAAGCAACGTGGAGACCCTCTACAAATTCATGGACGACCGGGTGGAGGCGCTGGAATTCAACGCCCTCGCCATCCCCGGACTGACGGAAATTCCCCTGCGGGAGTTGCGTCTGAAGCCGAACATCCTCATTGCGGGAATCACGAGAGACCGCCGTGCCATCGTTCCGGGAGGGGGCGACAGCATCCTCCCCGGGGACAAGGTGGTGGTGC
This sequence comes from Eubacteriales bacterium, assembly GCA_045538235.1. Lineage (GTDB taxonomy): Bacteria > Bacillota > Clostridia > Oscillospirales > CAG-272 > UMGS1696. The sequence goes on along the minus strand of JAZSQX010000138.1, from coordinate 5,571 downwards.
TGACGGAAAGCCGGCATCTCGCCGATCTCGCCGATATTCTGGAAAAGTAAGGTGACGATATGAATCACAGAATGATTCGGTACACCCTGGGCAAGCTGCTGACTCTGGAAGGGGTGCTTCTCCTTCTGCCCACGCTGGTGTCCCTCCTCTACCGGGAAAACGCCACTCTGATGGCATTCGGGGGGACGGCTGTGGGGACGCTGGTTCTTTCCCTCCTCCTCACCGCCTTTTCCCGCACCAAAAATAAGACCATTTACGCCCGCGAAGGCTTCTTCATTGTGGCACTGGCGTGGATCCTCCTCTCCGCCATCGGTGCGATTCCCTTTGTGCTCAGCGGGGACATTCCCTCCTACATGGACGCATTTTTCGAAACCGTCAGCGGTTTTACGACTACGGGCGCTTCCGTTGTCCCGGATGTGGAAAGTCTCAGCCGGGGCGCTCTGTTTTGGCGGAGCTTTACCCACTGGATCGGGGGCATGGGGGTATTAGTCCTGATGATGGCGATCATTCCCGACAACACGGGGCGCTCCATTCACATCATGCGGGCGGAGATGCCGGGGCCGTCTGTCGACAAGATTGTACCGCGAGTCCGGGACACGGCAAAAATTCTCTACCTCATCTACATTGTGCTGACGGCGGCGGAATTTGTTCTGCTTTTGTTCGATATGACACCCTTTGATGCCCTCCTCCACACGTTTGGCACGGCAGGCACGGGGGGATTCGGTGTCCGGGGCGACAGCATGGGCTCCTATTCCGCCTACAGCCAATGGGTGATCACCGTCTTCATGCTGATTTTCGGCGTGAATTTCAACCTGTACTATCTCCTCCTCATCCGGCGGTTCCGCTCCGCCCTGAAAAGTGAGGAATTCTGGGTGTATTTCGCCATCACGGGGGTGTCCGTCTGTGCCATCGCCGTGAACATTCTCCCCCTCTTTGATCGTGCCGGAGATGCTCTGCGCCATTCCGCGTTCCAGGTGGCGTCCATTCTCACCACCACGGGGTATTCCTCCACGGACTTCAATCTGTGGCCGGGATTCTCCAAGGGAATTCTCCTGCTGCTCATGTTCGTGGGCGGATGTGCCGGCTCCACGGCGGGGGGACTGAAGGTGTCCCGGGTGATTATGTTAGCGAAAAGCATCCGGCGGGAACTGAATCTCCTGCTCCATCCCCGTGCCGTCAGCGCCGTGACCTTCGAGGGCAAGCCTCTCGACGCGGAAAAGCGAAGCGGGGTCAGCATCTACTTTGCCCTGTATATCCTGGTCTTTGGGGTACTTTTCCTTCTCGTGAGTCTGGAGCCCTTTGATCTGGAGACCACCTTCACCGCTGCCGCCGCCTGCTTCAACAACGTGGGACCCGGATTCTCCCTGGCTGGTCCCCTTTCCAGCTACGCGGACTTCAGCGTGTTTTCGAAATTCCTCCTCTCCGCCGCCATGCTCTTCGGGCGACTGGAGATTTATCCCCTGATTCTTCTGCTGATTCCCGCGAGAGGTTCTTCCTATGCCCGCCGAGGATGAGGGGATATCCTGTCAATGAAAGGGAGATTGTATGAGAAACAAAAACAACAAGCATCTGGGCATCGAGATCGACCCGGAGCTGCATTATAAGCTGCACTATATTTCGAAATACTACGGCCGCTCCGCCAAGGGGGAAATTCTGTACCTGATCCGGCAGGCGATCAAGGAATTCGAGCAGGCAGAAGGGGCAATCGAAATCCCCGCGGAGCCGGAGGAGAAGTGACGGAGCCGTCCCCCATCGCGACAACCGTTTCCCCACCACGACCGGTTTATGCACAAAAAAGCACCCGTGGATTCTTTTCCGCAGGTGCCTTTTGTTTTATTCCTCACGCTCCACGGGGAAGACCCGCCCCAGGACGGTGGAGTAAATCCACACCCCCGCGATGGGTTCTTCGAACAGTTCGGCGCAAATTCTGCCGTAGTAGGTAAGCTGATTCCGGTGCCGCGCAAGGAGGATGTCTCCTCCCACGGCGGGAGTTTTCCATGCTTCCGGGGGCAGGGCGTCGGTTTTATAGTCCACGAGAATGAGCTTTCCCGTGTCAGGGTGCCGGAACACGCAGTCCACCACGCCCTGTACGGTGATTTTCTCCCCATCCAGGCGGAGGATTTCGGCAAGTTCCGCATCCCCCGTGAAATCCGCCGCGTCCATCTGCACGTTGAAGCGGAATTCCCGTTTCACCATGGGCGAGCGCAGGAGCAGATCCATCAGCCCGCTTTCCCGGAACCGCTCGATCTGCTTCGTCCGGATGAGAGATGCCATATTCCGGCTCATAAATCGCGCGTTCACCAGCCGCTCCATTTCCGCCGTCACGCCGTTCTGCCGGAGTGCCGAATAATCCGCAAACTGCAGGAATACGTGGGTGGCGCTTCCTCGTTCCGCTCCCGTTCCCCCGTCGTCCCCCGTGAGAAATTTCGGGCGGAGCAGGGGGGATTTTTTTGTTTCGGGGGGGATTTCAGCGGGAGTGTCGTCAAAATCGGGTTCGTCCGCGGCGGGAGTCTCCCGAACGGATTCCGCCAGCACCTCCGCCAGCCCGTCTTCGTCCAGAATCTCCGGATGCAGCCGGGAGACGGTGAGTTTGGACGCGATTTTCGAGAGATGCGCCCAGCGATATCCCGCCGTCAACTGACCCCGCAAAACCGCGCACCGTTCCCCAACCGTTTCTTCGTCGGTCTGTGGCAGAACGCCGGCGGGTTCCGTCTGCCCCGACGATTCCGCACCCACCACGGTGAGGGTGAGCCAGGGCTCGTTTGCCGCTCCCAGCGCCGCTTCCGTCAGCCAGTCGAGGTACGTGGACACGGAGAGAACCCGGTGCCGGCTGGAAAATCGCGCGTACCGCTTCATTTTTTTGAGATACGCCTCCGCATCCGCCACTTTCCCCGTGACGATGAGATGCTCCCTCGCCCGGGTCAGCGCCACGTACAGCATCCGCATTTCTTCCTCCACGGAATCCCGGCGGATTTTTTCGGAAATGGCACGGCGGAGGAAGGTATCGCATCGCGCCAGTCCTCCCCCTGCCGGCAGGTACATTCCCAGCCCCAATTCGCCGTCGTACAGCATCGTGCGGGCTTCGTCCGTGGCATTCCGCCTCTTGCCGCATCCGCACAGGAAGCACACGGGGTATTCGAGCCCCTTCGATGCGTGAATGCTGACGATGGACACGGCGTTTTCCCCCGTGGGCGTGATGCCGCTTTCCGCGCTGTCCAGAGTTTGTTCCGCATATTCCAGGAATCCCGACAGCCCGCCGACTCCCCCACCCGCGCCACTTTCCCATGTTCGCGCCAGGGACATGAGCCGTGCAATGGCATCCTGCTCCCTGCCGTTTCCGCGGATTCCGTCGAGGGCGGTGAGATCCCCGTCTCTTAGGAGATATTCCATGAATTTATCCGACGTCATGCCCCGTGCGATGGTCTTCATCCGCCGCACCCATGCCGCCGCCGTTTCGCATTTTGCCCGAAGCCTTCCCTCTCCGCCGTCCCATTCCCCGGATTCGCACTGGAGAAGACCGAAGTAGAGGGGTTCGTCCCCCGCCGCGTCTCTCAGCCGGAGCAAATCTCCCAGATCCATGCCGAAGAGGGGGGATCGAAGTGCCGCCGCCGCATCCACGTCCCGAAGGGGATTGTCCGCGAACCGGAGGAGGCTGAGAAGAAGCATCACCGCGGGGAAATCTCCCAGGGGTTCCGCCGTTTTGAGGGATGCGGCGATGCCGTATTTCGCCAGGGCTTCTCTGAAAGCGGCTCCGTTTGTCCCGGGACTTCGGAGGAGAATCGCCACGTCCGAGGGGGTGAGGATGCCGCCGTCCTCCCGATACCGTCCGAGAAGATCCGCGATCCGTCCCGCCACGTAAGCGGCTTCCGGATCCTCGTCGCCCCCTTCGTCGTCGCTCTCACTCCATTGTTTTTTATCAATGAGGCAGAGCTCGGTGGGAATTGGGTTTTCCCCCGCCACTCCGCCGTTTTTTGCGTAAATCAGTGCGTCCTCCGCCTCGTAGGGGATTTCGCTGTGGGGGAACACCGCCCCCGAAACGAGATTCACAAACCGCACCACGGGATCGGCGCAGCGGAAATTCTCGCTGAGGAAGAGGGACACGCCCTCGTCCTGAGCAAAGGGGTGATCTGCGTCCCCCGGCGCGATGCTGTCCCACGCACGGCGGTAGGAGGAGAACACGGTGGGATCCGCCCCACGGAATCGGTAGATGGACTGCTTGATGTCCCCCACCATGAACCGAGGCACGTCTTTCGCAACCGCCCGGAAAATGGCGTCCTGCCCCGCGCCCGTGTCCTGATATTCGTCGATGAAGATGGCACCGTACCGCGCGCCCAGCTCCTTCGCCGCCGGGGTGGGTTCCCCGTCCGCACCGCAGAGGAGGGAGATGCCGAATTCTTCCAGATCGTTGTAGTCGAGGAGGGCGCGCTCCCGTTTTTTGGCGGAGAATCGGGCGAAGCACTCGTCCAGCACCGCCGCCGCCGTCCGCAAAATCCCCGCAGTACGTCGGGCAGATTCCCGGAACTCGTTTTCGTCCCCGGCAAAAAATTTCCCACCGAGGGCGGTGATTTCTTTTTTCATTTCGTCCCGGAAGAAGCGGAAGGTGTCCGTCTCCTCCGTGGCATCCTGGGCTTTGAGGGTTCCCAGTCGCGGAGGGGCGTACTCCCGGAACCGGATTCCCAGCGCCCCGTAGCGTTTTTCCCGCAGTTCCGCCGATGCTTCTGCCAGCCACTGTCGGTGATACGCAAGAGCGGCGCCGTATTTCTCCTGTGCTTTCGGCAAAAGGGCAAAATCCTCCGCGGACTTTCGGAAGATTTCCCCGTAATGGGTGAGAAAATCCCCCACCGATCGCGCCACCGTCCGTCCCCACGGGGTATCGAAGAGGGTTTCGTCCCCCTCTGCCGCTCCATGGAGAATCCGGGCAAAGCGGCGCAGGGTTTCCCCATTTCCGCCCCGCTGACGAAGTTCCCCCGCCAGCCAGAGCAGTTCCGCATCGATGGCACCCGTGTCCCGCACCTGCCCGATGAGATCCGCCAACTCCGTGAAGGGGGAAGCGTCCTCCCCCGTGGTCACCACGCCGTCAAAGAAATCGTCCACGGTATCCCGCATCACATCGGCGAGGAGGGCTTTCATGTCCTCTTCGTCCCCGATGCGAGCGTCATGGGGCAGACCCAATGTAGGAAAATACGGTTTTAGGGCGTGGAACAGAAAGGCGTGGATGGTGGTGATCTCCGCGGAGGGTAGCTCCACCAGGGCTTCGCCGAGCCGGGTGAGCCGCGCTTCGTCGTCGGGAGAAAGGGAACCGCCGTCGCCTGCCTTTGTTCGGATTTCCTCCATGGCGGTGCCGAGAGCCTTGCCGATCCGGGCGCGCATTTCCGACGCGGCGGCACGGGTAAAGGTGACAATGAGCATCCGGGAAAGAGGGGTCGTGCCGCTCTCCACCAGATGCGTGATCCGGGCACTGAGAGCCGCCGTTTTGCCGCTCCCCGCCGCCGCCGACAGGAGCAGACTCCCGCCCCCGTATTCAATGGCTTTCCGCTGGGAGGAAGTCGGATCGTAGCCATGTCGTTCTGT
>JAZSQX010000180.1:0-3568 GCA_045538235.1 Eubacteriales bacterium | reverse complement strand
TATCCCGAGGATGCGGTCATCGCGGAAGCCATTCTGGCATCGAGAGAAAAGGAGAGTATCTTATGAGAATCGGACACGGATATGACGCCCATCGCTTCTGCGAGGGAAAGCCCCTTGTGATCGGCGGTGTGACGGTGGAATCTTCAATGGGACTCCTTGCCCATTCCGACGGAGATGTCCTTCTCCACGCCCTGATGGATGCTCTTCTGGGGGCTGCCGGGGAGCGGGATATCGGATTCCAGTTTCCCGACAACGACAACGCCTACAAAGACGCGGACAGCGCCGTCCTGCTGAAGAAAACCGCCGAAATTCTTGCCGAGCGTGGTTTTCAGGTAGAATATGCCGACATGACCGTAGTGGCACAGAAGCCGAAGCTGTCCCCTTCCATTCCAGCCATGCGGGAGCGGATCGCATCGGTGCTGGGAGTCAGTCCGGAGCGGATCAACGTGAAAGCAACAACAGAAGAAAAAATGGGCTTCACGGGACGGGGCGAGGGGATTTCTGCCCACGCAGTCTGCCTGCTGAAAGAGGACTAAGGCAACAAAAAACCGCCGCATCCGCTGATACGGCAGTTTTCCTGACACCGGATGGGGAACAAACCAATTTCACACGTCTTTTGCTTTGTTCATCCGGGAATGTCCCCGACCGGGAAATCTGTTTCGGGGATCCGATTGGGATCCAGAATCATTGTATGCGCCGTAGGGCATTGTGTTAGCCCATGCAGGGTGCCGGAGCGGGGGCGTTTTCCTGCTTTTGGCGGTACCAAAGACAAACCACGGCGCGAAGCACACGAAAAACATCATTTATTTCAAATAAAAATTTTTTAAGAGGAGACTACACCCATGAAAATCCAAACAGCACCCTCCATTCTGGCAGCCGACTTTCTTCATCTGAAGGACGAAATGATCCGTGCGGAAAAAGCGGGAGCCGATATGCTCCACTGCGACATCATGGACGGGATTTACGTTCCCAACATGAGCTTCGGCTTCGGGATTGTAGGTCAGATCCATACCATTACGGATCTTCCGCTGGACGTTCATATGATGACGGCGGCTCCCCAGAAGTACATCGACGAAATCAAAAAGAACGGCGCCGCATCCATCACCATTCACACCGACGTGATGCCCAAGGAGGAGCTCATCGAAACCCTGAAGCACATCCGCGCCCTTGGGATGAAGGCGGCTGTTTCCGTGAAGCCCGGGAACCCCGCAGAAGACGCATTCGATTACGTTCCCTACGTGGACATGATCCTGGTTATGACCGTGGAACCCGGCTTCGGTGGTCAGAAATTCATGGCAGATATGCTGCCGAAGATCCGTGCCATCCGGACCTATCTGGACGAACACAAGCCCGAATGCGAAATTCAGGTGGATGGCGGTATTTCCGGTGACACCATCGCTCTGTGTGCAGAAGCCGGTGCCAATATCTTCGTGGTGGGTACCGCATCCTTCAAAGCTCCCGATATGAAGGAGGCTCTGGCGGGTATGGTGGCAGCAGCGGAAAAGGCGGCGAAATAATATTTTGTAAGCCCGTTGTGGCGATCGAAATAGGAATACAAGGAGGAGTGGAATATGATGGTTCGTGACATTCGATACAGTGATATCGAAAAATTGCTGAAAGCAAAGGATTATGTTCCGCTCCGAAGTTTGCTGACGGAACTGCAGCCGGCGGATATTGCCGAGTTGTTTGCCGAGCTTCCCGCAGACGAGACGCCGATTCTGTTCCGGCTTCTGCCGAAGGAAATTGCGGCGGACGCCTTTGCTTTTATGGAAAGCGACGTGCAGGAATGCCTGATCGAAGAATTCAGCGACCGGGAATTGGCATCGGTGCTGGCAGAGCTTTACGTGGACGATATGGTGGACGTGATCGAAGAAATGCCCGCCAATGTGGTGAAGCGAATCATTCAGCATACCCCCGCCGAAAAACGGGAGCAGGTGAACATGATTCTCCGCTACCCCGAGAACTGCGCGGGAACGATTATGACCACGGAGTTTGTGGAACTGAAGGAGAACATGACAAAGGAAGACGTGTTCCGCAATATCCGCCGCTCCGGGGTCACCAAGGAGACGGTGTACGACTGCTACGTGACGGACAGCCGCCGCCATCTCATTGGGGTGTTGTCCGTGAAGGATCTCATTATGAATGAAGATCCCAATGCCACGGTGGGTGACATCATGGAGCGGGACGTGATTTCCGCCAATGTGCTGGATGACCAGATTGAGGCAATCAACGTGCTGAAGCACTACGGGTTTCTGGCGCTTCCCATCACGGATGGGGAAAACCGTTTGGTGGGCATTGTAACTGGGGATGATGCCATCAATATTCTGGAAGAAGAAAGCACGGAAGACATCGAAATCATGGCAGGTATCACGCCGACGGAGAAAACCTACTTCCGTACAACGGTGTTTGAAACCTGGAAGCACCGGGTGCCCTGGCTCCTTCTTCTCATGCTGTCCGGGATTTTTACCAGCAAGATTCTCCAGTTCTTTGAAGCAAAGCTCACAGCCAACGCGGCTCTCATCGCCTTTATGCCCATTCTCATGGGGACGGCAGGGAACGCAGGGGGACAGGCATCCGTTACGGTGATTCGCGGTCTTTCTACCGGGGATGTCCGTGCGGCGGATATTCTCCGGGTCATCCGGAAGGAGCTGTCCGTTTCTCTCCTGTGCGGTGTCACGCTGATGGCGGTAAATTTTCTGAAAATGCTTCTTCTGGACGGTGTGACAACCGGTGTGGCGATCACCGTTTCGGTTACCATTGGTCTCACCGTCGTCATGGCAAAGCTCATCGGCGGAATGTTCCCCATTGCCGCTGCGAAAATCGGGATGGATCCTGCCGTCATTGCCAGTCCTTTCATTACGACAGTGTGCGATGCGCTCTCGCTGCTGTTGTACTTTGGAATGGCCGGTGTGATCCTTGGAATTTGATCGGATTTTTTCGTGAATTGGCGAAAATTATTGAAAATGCACAAAATTTACGTGGGAAATCTATGGGATATTACTACTTAAAATTTTTCAGTTCCGATTCAAAAAAGTCTTGAAATATGGTATAATATAAGTGTATTATTGCGGGACTGTGGGTTTTTCCCGTTCCGCGGAAAAAATATGATAAATAAGGGGTATTTTATGAGTGACAGCTTATACGGAGAACTTTCCGTCATTGGGATGCGTGGATGCGAAAAATTCGTAGATCAGGTGGATGCTTATCTTCGGGAGTGGCGGAGTCATAATGACGACATTTCCTTTATCACATCCGCGGACTGCCCCCGTTTTGGTTCAGGCGAAGGCAAGGGCTTGGTGCATGCTTCTCTCAGAGGACACGACGTGTACATCATTTCCGACTGCTTCAACCACGGTGTGACCTATCGGATGTACGGAAGAGAAGTTCCCATGAGTCCCGACGATCATTTCCAGGATCTCAAGCGCGTGATCGCAGCCATCGCAGGGAAGGCAAGACGGATTACCGTGATTATGCCCATGCTGTACGAAGGTCGTCAGCACAAGCGTTCTTCCAGAGAATCTCTTGACTGCGCTATCGCTCTCCAGGAACTGACCAATATGGGCGTTTC
>JAZSQX010000286.1:0-5106 GCA_045538235.1 Eubacteriales bacterium | reverse complement strand
GTGTCGTTTGAACCCGTGCCGATCAGGAGGGGGACTCTCTTCGCGGTGCATTTCACGGAAAACCGGATGACGGCACGCCGTTCGTCATCGGAGAGGGTCACGTTTTCTCCCGTGGTGCCCAGTACCACCAGGGCATCAATGCCATTTTGAATCTGAAATTCGATCAGCCGCTCCAGAGCGGGAAAATCCACCTCTCCCGTTTCGGTAAAGGGGGTGATCAGCGCGGTAGCGGCTCCCGTGAAGGGAAGGGGTTGTTTCGCCATAGAAAACTCCCCCGGGAAAGGCTCCCGGATAAAATTTGATGAAAGAGGTTGAAAACCAAGGCGCAGTATATTATAATATATATGGAAGAATGGCGGTGACCTTTTCGTGGAAGAGATCGCACGCCCAATACGTGGTTTTCACCGCTTTTCCCGTAACAATATATGCGGGAGCGAGGCGAGGTGTGCTGTGTTTAGGATAGCACAGCGACGCGGGTTTGTCAAGAGGGCGGCGGAAAACGGAATCGGAGAACAACATGATCAAAAACAATCTTCCCGAGACTTCTTTACGTCTCGCGGATTTTTTCTACCACCTGCCGGAGGAACGGATTGCCCAGACTCCCGCAGAACCCAGAGACTCTTCCCGTCTTCTGGTGCTGAACCGGGCGACGGGATCCCTGGAACACCGGATTTTCCGGGATATTGTCGATTACCTGCGCCCGGAAGACGTGCTGGTGGTCAACGACACTCGGGTCATTCCCGCCCGGATTGTGGGACACCGGATCCTCCGCTGGGATGAGAATCTCCGGGAGAGAGTCCCGACGGATTCCGTGGCACCCGTGGAGTTGCTCCTCCTGAAGCAGCGGGAAAACGACGTGTGGGAAGCACTGGCGGGACCGGGCAAACGGGCAAAGCCGGGGGATGTGATTGCCTTCGGGGACGGCATGATGGAAGCCCACGTGCAGGAGGTCATCGAAGGGGGATGCCGGGTGGTGCAGCTCATCGTAAAGCATGGTGCGGACAGCGTTTTTGCGGCACTGGATCGCCTTGGCACCATGCCCCTGCCGCCCTATATTACGGAAAAGCTGACGGATCCCGAACGGTATCAGACGGTGTATTCCCGTTGTGCCGGATCGGCGGCGGCTCCCACGGCGGGACTCCACTTCACCCCGGAGCTTCTCGAAAGAATCCGGGAAAAAGGCTGCGCCATTGTGCCGGTTCTTCTCCACGTGGGACTGGGAACCTTCCGTCCCGTGAAGGAAGAGAAGATTGCGGATCACGAAATGCACGCGGAATATATCTGTGTGACGGAGGAGAGTGCGGCGCTGATCAATGCAAGAAAAGCGGCGGGCGGTCGTGTGATCGCGGTGGGAACCACATCCTGCCGGGTGTTGGAGTCGGCTTCCGATGACGAGGGAATCCTCCATCCCGTGGATACGGATACGGGGATCTTCATCTACCCGGGCTATCGGTTCAAGATGGTGGATGCGCTGATTACCAATTTTCACCTGCCGGAGAGCACCCTTCTGATGCTGGTATCTGCTCTCGCAAGCCGGGAACAGATTATGGAAGCCTACCGGGTTGCCGTGGAGGACAAGTATCGCTTCTTCAGCTTCGGTGATGCCATGTTTATTGAATAAAAGAAATGTCAATCCGTAGGGCGGGGGCTTGCTCCCGCCGAAAGCGTACCAAAAGAACGGCGGCACCAAGGCACCGCCCTACAAACGATTTCTTATATCCCGTACATTACGGTGATGCCATGTTTATATATTGAGAAAGCAACATAATATGCTCATAAATTGGAGTGTCGTATAGAAATTGTCGCATAATATGTTGACAAATCGGATATAATATGATATACTACTATTGAAAGGAGTTGATAATATGTCTAAAGTATCTACGAACATCAGCCTTGATGCTGAAACCAAAGCAAAAGCGCAGGTAATGCTTGCCGATCTTGGAATGGATCTCTCTACTGCTGTAAACATTTTTCTTCGTCAAATGCTTTATGAAGGTGGGATTCCGTTTTCTATTACCAGAGAAGTTCCTAACAAGATTACTCTTGAAGCAATGAAAGAAGCGCAGAAAATGTTCCGTTCTCCCGAGAAATACAAGAAGTATGACGATGTAGACAGTATGATGGAGGATATTTTAGGTGAAGTATGAAATCGTCCCCTCCAATCAATTCAAGAAGGATTTAAAATTAGCGCAAAAACGCGGATATGATCTTGACAAAATAAAGAAGGTTATTACAGCTCTTGCGAACGGTGAAACACTTGAGGCAAAATATCGTGACCATTTGCTTACCGGTGATTACGGTGGTTATCGAGAATGTCATATTCAACCGGATTGGTTGCTCGTATATCAAATAGACGGAGATCAATTGATATTGTTCTTGGCTCGAACAGGTACGCACAGCAATTTATTTTGAGGTTTACCGATTGGTTTGTGCAACATTACCAATCGGTAATTTCTTATATAGCATCACCATCGGAGATGCCATGTTCATTGAATAAAGACAGGAGAATCCCATGAAAAACACCATTCATATGCTGCAATCTGTGAAAAATTCGCAGATGAACAGCTTTCTTATCACCACCGAGTCCGGAAAGGTGATTGCCATTGACGGCGGCTGGAAACAGGATGCCGGGAAATTTCTCCGGTATCTCCGGGATCTCACCGGGGAAGCGGTTCCCCACGTGGATGCCTGGTTTCTGACCCATCCCCATCTGGATCACATTGATGCCTTCAAGGAAATGATGGAGTTCCACCGTGACGAAGTATCCGTGGATCGGGTGTATTTCCATTTCCCCTCTTCCACTTTTCTGGCGGCGGATGAATCGTCCGTGCAGACCATGGAGGAATTTTATCACGTTTTGCCCCTGTTTGCGGATCGTGTCCGGTTTGTTTCCGGAGGGGACAAGCTGGATGTGGGAGAAGCCCACTTCGATATTCTCTACACCCATGATTTCGAATTCAAGGGGAACGTGTGCAACAATTCCTGTCTCGTGTTCCGGATGACGCTGGGCGGCAAATCCGTTCTGTTCCTCGGGGACTGCGGCGTGGAAGCGGGGCAGAAGATTCTCCGACTCTGGGGCGAGAGCGGTATTCTGAAGTCCGATCTCTGTCAGATGGCACACCACGGTCAGAACGGCTGTGACAAAGAATTTTATCAGGCAGTAGCGCCCACCGCCTGCATTTGGTGTACCCCCGATTGGCTGTGGGACAACAATGTGGGCAAGGGCTTTAATACGCACATTTTCAAAACGGTGGAAGTCCGTGGCTGGATGGACGAGCTGGGCGTGAAAACCCACTACGTGATGAAAGACGGCGACCAGATGATCGAGTTGTGACGAGGCGGTATGACAAATAAAATACGAACGGTCTCCATTCTCGGCCCCACCGCGTCGGGGAAAACGGGACTGGCGATTGAACTGGCAAAGCGGCTGAGGGGGGAAGTGGTTTCCTGTGACTCCATGCAGCTGTATCGGGGGATGAACATCGGCACCGCCACCCCATCGGAGGAAGAGCGTGCGGGGATTCCTCATCATATGTTTGATATTGTAGATCCCTCGGAGGAGTTTTGCGCTGCCGATTACGCACGGATTGCCGCCGGGGTGATTGCGGATATTGCGGCACGGGGGAAGACACCCATTCTCTGCGGCGGAACGGGGATGTATCACGATGCTCTCATGCGGATTTCTTCTTTCAGCGAAGGGGAACAGGATGAGGCACTCCGAGAAGAACTTTATGCTTTCGCAGAGGCGAACGGAAACGAAGCCCTTCACGACCGTCTGCGGGCGATTGACCCGGAAGCGGCGGAAGCGATTCACCCCAACAATGTGAAACGGGTGGTGCGTGCCATTGAGGTGTACGAAACCACGGGAAAAACCAAAACCGAAACCGACAGAGAACAGATTGCGGGGGAAATCCCCTACGACAACACGGTGTTCATCCTGTCCTTCGAAGACCGTCAGCGGCTTTACGACCGGATTGAACTCCGGGTGGATCTCATGATGGCGGAAGGTCTCGAAGAAGAAGCACGAGCGATGCTGGCGGGAGATTCTCTCAGCCGAACCGCGGCACAGGCGATCGGGTACAAGGAATTTCTCCCGTATTTCCGGGGAGAAGCGACGCGGGAGGATGTGTCGGCGGCAATTAAGCTGGCAACCCGCCATTACGCCAAGCGGCAAATGATCTGGTTCCGCCGGATGACGGACGTACATCGGCTGGTTCCCGACGAGGGCGGTGTGATGAAGACTGCCGCTCAGCTCGGAAAAGAAGCGGAAGAAATTCTCCGGCAGAAGTGGAATGGAGTCCGATAAAACCGATAAGGTGCAGAGCCAATCGAAAGGATCGCTTTGCACCAATGTCATAAAGATAAGGCAGTACGAGTTTAGATAAAGAAACACCGCCGAGAGCGACCAAATGGTTACTCTCGGCGGTGGTTTATTATTTCTTCAAAACAACATAAGTCGTGGGCATTTCAAGAGGATGCCAAGCGGTGCTCAAAAATTGTCTTTCGATGAGAATCGTCGCGGGAATGCAAACGGCATTAACAAACTTATCCATAGAAGCAATGCCATTAACTTGATTTTGTAAATGCTTTGGCGTATGAGCACTTAAAATCTTCGCGGCAGTTTTATCCATTTCTCGAACAATCGATGCAAGTTCAACGGATATAAATTCCTTTGCAATATCGATAATTGTCAGATATTGTTCCAAAGTGTAAACCGGAACAGTCACTCTATACGTTTCGTCCTCCTTGACAACATATCCCTTTTTTATCATTTCCGCAATGGCTTCAAGATCATATTCGCTTAGCATCATTTTTTCGCCACGGCAAAGATCACAAAAAATGTTGATATAACGTTCGTTTCCATAAAAATCGTGATGGTCGCCCTTTCCCTTGCGGTCTTTCCAATAGTCAAAAAAGTATAAACTGTTTCCGTGTTTATCGTCCACACCGCAATAAGAGAATATATGTTTCTCGTTTAGCTTCTCCACACACCAAAGATAAGCAGATTCGCCCCATCCCGTTTTAGGGGCATCTGTTGTGTCACCGCAATCCACACCGCTGATCATTCTAAAAAGGATGGTAGCAAGCTGCCAACGCAATGTATTA
>JAZSQX010000257.1:0-2874 GCA_045538235.1 Eubacteriales bacterium | reverse complement strand
CCGACTTAGGCGTGGCGTTCGCTGAAATTCTTCCGGGGGGACTGCTCTTTCTCCACGTGGCTGTTCCGCATCACGGTGAACACGGCGCGGGATACCATGCGTGCGGCTTCCCGGCGGAACACGATTTCCCTTTCTCGGGATTCGGAGGACGACGGCGACAGCGCGGAATGGGACGTGCCGGTGACGGAGGGGGATACGGTGCCGGAGGATGCCTGCGAACGGAAGGAACGAATCCTCGGTGTGCGGCGCGCCATAGAGGAGCTGCCGGAGGAACAGCGGGTCGTGGTGGTCATGCGCGATATACACGAGCTGACCTACCAGGAAATCGCCGACACCCTGGGGCTGGAACTGGGCACGGTCAAGTCCCGTCTCAACCGGGCTCGGGCGAATTTGAAAACAATTTTGAAAAACGGGAACTTTTTGTAATTCCAAAACGTCTAAGAGGACAGGAAGGATAAGGAAACAAAAAGTAAGTATCCCGAAAGGATATACCGCGTGAGGCGGTATACGGTAAATTATGAACGCAAACGAGAACTTGAGCGGACTGCCGGAGGAGGAAGGGGCATGGACCCCGGAAGAATTCGAACAGTACCGTCAAGCATTGGAGGAGGCGTACCCGAAGCCGAAAATCTCCATCCGCACCGAGGTCATGAAACGGATCGAAGCGGAGATGGCGGCGGATCGGGCAAAGCGCCGACAGCAGAGAATGTCCCGGGTGATCAAGTGGGGCAGTCTCGCCGCCTGTCTCGTCCTCTGTACTGCGGTGGGAATCCGAGTTCTGCCCGCCATGATGCGCGGTGCCATGAAGGCGGAGGACTTCGCAGCGGAAGAGGCGTACGAGGCAGATTTGACTGTAAGAAAAGCAATGGAATCTCCCATGGCATCGGTGGATGGCGACGGATCCATCCAGTACAGCGCAGTGATGGACGATTCTGTGGAGGAGACGGGAACGGTCAGCGTTTTCGACTCTGAGGAAAATGTGGAAGCACCGACACCGTCGGAACCGTTGGATCAGGCAAACGGCATGACGAAACAGGACGCGGATTCCATCGTCCGTGCGGAAACGGAAATTGCGGTGGAAACGGTGGCGGTGACGGAAGCCGCAACGGAAGCCCTTCCCATGGCGGCATCCACGGAGGCAGCGGCTGAAACGGTGGGCGGGGATTATCGGCTCACAACGTCTGTGGACAAAGCCAGCGATGTTTTCTGTGAATCCGCAGGATGGGCACCGGAAGCCGAGGTGGAAGCAGAAGCGGTAACGGAAGAATCTTCCGATATGACCGCAGTGATCCGCACTCTTCTGACGGAGGGCAAGGCAGAATATGTCATGAACGGCATCTCCTATACCTGCACGGTGACGGAAGGGGGACTTTCCGACCTCGCACCCATGGACGGCGTACAAGAGGAGGATGTGCTGGGCTATCCTGCGTGGATGATCTGTGAAATGGACGGCGCGGGTACGGTGCAGTGGTATGACGAAGAAGCGGGACGGATTTTCACCGTTCACGCGGAAGACGGCACGAACCGGAAAGCCCTGACCAAAGCGGCCCATTGGCTGATTGTAAACATGAACGAATGACAAAACAAAAAAAGATTGCCGCTGTTCGGAAAACATCCGGACGGCGGCAGTTTTGACTTTGTGTGGGATCAGGCGCGGTAGCAAAAATCGTGCTCGCGACCTTCCAGAACGGTGAGGTAGCGGCGGCATTCCACGTGGGCGTCATCAAGGCAGAGTTCTCGGTAATTGCCGCATTCCACGGAGGAAGCCCCAAACACGGGACCGTCGTAGGCGAGGATTTTTTTCAGTACGTCGATGGTGACTGCCAGAACGGTTTCATTGGGCACGTCCCGGGTCAGAAGATAGAACCCCGTCCGGCATCCCATGGGACCGAAGTAGATCACCCGGTCGCCGATTTCCGAATTGCGGACGAAGGTGGCGAAAAGGTGCTCCACGGTGTGCATGGTGCGGTTGTCCATGTAGTCCCCGGCATTGGGCTTGCGGGTGCGGAGATCGTAGGTGGTGATGTCCCCATCCTGTCGGGATACGTAAATGCCCGGTTCCAGCAGATCGTGATTGACGGTAAAGCTTGCGATTCTTTCCATGTGAGAATCCTCCGAGATCGTTTCGTTGCCCTTATTCTACCATAAAGCGGGACGGGTGTCAAGGGCATCTACATTGTGATCCTGTCCGAGGGCGGCAACGTGCGGAAATCCACGTACGATTTGAACCAGGGCGGCGTGTATGCGGATAAATCCAAGGTGAGCTACCCCGTTTACTTTGTGGATGACGGTCAGCTCATAATCGTGGACTCCTGTAAGACGGGAACCGGGATCTTTCCCACCGACGTGCGGAGCAAGATGGGGATCTTCCGTTATTATACCAACTGTCTGACCCAGCACGATTACCAGACCCGCGCGGTAAAGGGACAACCGGATGATCATCGTGGCGGCGAACTACGACAAAAAGCAGCCCGGACTCTGTACCGTGAACGTGCCCTTTGAGGAAGCCTTCACGGAGGAATACGCTACCTACCGGGTGACGGATCTCTTGACGAACGTGGTCGTAGTGGAAGGCACCAAGGACGAGATCGCCCAGTTCCATGGGGTGATCCCCTACGACACCTGCGGTATCTATCTGGTAGAAGGAACGAAGTAAACCGAGCAAAATCAAAACAGCGCACAGAGTTTCGCGTGAACTTTGTGCGCTGTACTTGTATATTGGGCTGTCGAAACGGCGGCGCAGGAAACCCATTGTCCCCCACGTCCAGAAAGTTTTTTGCCAGGCTTTTTTCCAAAAAAGCCGCGTTTCCCCCATCGTTCCCCCCCTCACCGGTATTTTCGATCGAATGCCCGGAGTTGGAAGGCTTCGCTGAT
>JAZSQX010000019.1:0-9709 GCA_045538235.1 Eubacteriales bacterium | reverse complement strand
TCCATATCCGTCACCTTAGCGGGATGATAGCCCTTGCTGTTCAGAACGCTCGTGTCCAGCACGATGATTTTTTTCACGCAGACGTCGGTGCAGAGCCCGCAGCCTTTGCAGCGTTCCGTGTTGAATGTAATTTTATTCATCAGGTTCCTCCTTTGAGCAGATTTGCTCGCGTATAAATTTTTCGTGTTTGGTGGTGAAAATCAGAACAACTTCTTCGTGGTGTCGCGAATGGGAGTAAGGGGCTCGTCTGCCAGCCCGGCTCTTGCAAATACCTCCGGGGTGTCGGGGGCATAGGCGGGGCAGTAGGTGTGAGCCACCAGGGGAAGGCCACAGCGTGCGGCACATTCTCTGGCATATTCTACCGAAACGAGAATATCGTCCGCCGTGGTTTCGACACCAAGGGATGAATTGTTGATGATTTTCGTGCATTTCAGCCGTGAAGCCTCTTCGATCTGCAGCATACATTCATACGCATCCTGGGGATCGGCGATGAGAGGCCGGTACTGATTGATGACGTAATACAGATCGTACCCCGCCCGGGTAATGGGCTGATGGTACATTCCCAGAGCGATGGCACCGTCGTCTCCGCCCACGTCGATGATGGAGAAATCCGTGCGGGAATCGAACATGGCGACCAGCCGGGGAGGCATGGAAGGAATGTCCACGTTGGAATTGGCAAACTCGGGGATCTGCACGTCAATGCCCTCAGCCGAAAGGAGTTCCGCCGCGTCTGCGGTACGGAAATAGGGATTGACAATGTCAAGGTCCGCGATGTGGACACCGCAGTCCGGGTACTGCTTGCGGCAGAAGAGCGCGAGATTCACGGCGATATTGGTTTTACCGCTCCCGTAGTGACCCGCAAGGATGTTGAGCCTCTTCAGTGTGCGGGCAGGCAGGGAAAATTCCATAAGAAAACCGCCTTTGCAAGTTTTTTGGGTTATTTTATATTATACCACCAAACTGTGAAAAAAGAAAGAGGAAATTTTGTAATATATTTGAATAATTATACCGGTTTTGTTGTGGAATGTGCACGGGAGGAAAAAAGACAGAAAGTTTGCAAAGATTCCCAAATAAATATTGGAAAAGGGTTTGAAAATCGGCGCGGAATATGATATAATAATATAATAAAACCGGAAGGGAATCAAGAACCGTGCGTTTGCTCTTACTCACACTGCCGGAACAAATTTCCGACATCCTCGGAATCATCCGGAACATCTCATTTGTTGACGTGATCGACATTGCCTGTGTGTCCGTTCTGCTGTATTATCTTTACAAGTTCATACGGGATCGGCGGGCAGGAAAACTGGCGGTCGGTGTTCTGCTGCTCTTTGTAGTGCAGGTCATCAGCGCCATCACCGATATGTATCTCCTGCAGTACATCATGCAGAATATTTTCCAGATCGGCGTGATTACGCTGGTGGTGCTGTTCCAGCCGGAAATCCGTTCCGTACTGGAAAAGGTGGGTACCCAGCCCTTAAAGAGCCTCAAGAGCATCAGCGAGAATAAGGATACCTCCTATCTCACCGCCATCGATGAGGTGGTTTCTGCCGTCACCGATCTCTCGGAATCGAAGACGGGTGCCTTGATCGTGTTTGAGCGGGACACCAAACTGGGAGACGTGGTTCTGACGGGGACGGTCATTGACTCTTATCCAGCGGCGTTCCTCATCAAGAATATTTTCTTCAACAAAGCCCCCATGCACGACGGTGCGCTCATCGTCCGGGATATGCGGCTGCACGCGGCGGGATGTCTTCTGCCCCTTTCCAATAATCCCGATATCATAAAGGATCTGGGAACCCGTCACCGCGCCGGCATCGGTATGAGTGAAAACAGCGACGCGGTGGTGATCATCGTGTCCGAGGAGACCGGCGTCATTTCTGCTGCCATGGAAGGGGAACTGATGCGGAATTTCAGCGGAGAATCCCTGCGGAACTTCCTGCGGAAACAGCTTATCGGAGAAAACGATGAGAACAGAATGAAATTCAAAATGATTCGCCGGGGCAAGAGAGAAAAGGACGAGACTCCCGATGAGTCGAAATAATGGGATGTGTCGGAACAAGTCAACCATTCGGAAGGAAACAGTTATGTTTGAGAAAAGCCTGAAAATCGGGAAATTGGAACTGAAGATCGGAAAATTCCAGCCCCACGCCAATTTCTTTGCCAAGATTCTCTGCGTGGTGGTAGCGTTTTTTCTGTGGATTTACGTCATGGCGGTGGAAAGTCCCGAGCATGAGCAGACCTTTTCCCATGTGACCGTGGAACTCATCGGAACGGATCAGCTGGTGGCGGAGCATGGGCTTGCCATTTACAACGGCTACAATACCAAAATCGACGTGACCTTGTCCGGGAAAAAGAGCGTGGTTTCCAAGCTCACCGACAAGGATCTGATTGCCACAGCGGATGTGAGCAGTATTACGGGAGGTGCCGGGCGCTATAATTGCAAGATCAATGTGGACGTTCCCTCGGGATGTCAACTGGTCGGCACGTCTCAGGATACCGTTTCTGTGTATCTCGATGAAGCCATGCAGATTTTCGTTCCTCTGACGGAGACGAGAGAAAACACCAATCTCCCCGAAGGACGTTACACGGGCACCATTGATTTCCCTGTGGATCAGATCACCGTGTCGGGTCCCGCCAAAGAACTGGTGCGAATTGCCAAGGCGGTGGTGAATCTGGATCTGTCCGGCGTGAGAAAAACTGCCACTATGACCCAGCGGGTGACCCTGGTGGATGCGAAGGGGGAAAAGATCGAGAGCCCCTACCTCGATTACTATCCCACGGAGGTAACGGTTACCGTTCCTGTTCTGAAAACGGTGAATGTCCCGGTGATTGTCACCTTCAAGAACGGATTTTTGAATTTCAGCAATACCAACGTCAATTTGTCGAAGGTACAGGTCAGTGCCACCGGGGATGCGGAGCGCATCGACCAGGGCAATCTCATGGAACCCATTGTTCTGGACGAAGCGCAGGAATTCTCCGGCGGACGCTGTGAAAAGACCGTCACCTTGAAGGCCGCAGACGGCGTGACCCTCAGTGATCGGGAGATTACGGTGACGGCTGAGGTGAACAGCACCATCAAAACCCGCAACATCACTGTCCCCGGACATAACATTGAGGACAAGGGCGGGAAAGACGGGGTCGAATACACCTGGGTACGCTCTCCTATTACCATCACCATCATGGGAGAACTGGATAAAATCACAAAAATCAAAGCCGACGATATTACGCTGCATCTTGACATGAGTCCCTATTCCCAGTCCAATACCGGGACGATCCGTGTCAAGGCGGACGTGGTGATTGACTCTCCGTACAAGAATGACGTTCTTGCCATCGGTTCTTATGAAGTCAGCGTCACATTTATCAACTGAGGAGATAGGATGACGGATTCGATCAAACGAATACACATCACCGATATCCGTGTGGAATACCGGGAAAACGGAACGGATTTCGATGAAGAAGCCATAGAAAAAGCCGCCGCTCTCATCCGGAAAAAGACGGGTCGGAGCGGTCGTCATTTCCATATTGCCAAAAAATCCATCGACGCTCGCCGTGGAATTTCCTTTGTTTACACGGTGTATGGGGAAATCGAGGGAAGAATCCGGGGGTACGATCCCTCCATCCGCCTTCTTTCCGAGCCGAAGGAGCGAACCGAATACGGCTCCCGCCTTCTTTCCCATCGCCCGGTTATCGTTGGCTTTGGACCGGCGGGGATGTTTGCGGGACTTGCCTTGGCAAAAGCCGGCTATGCACCGCTGATTCTGGAGCGCGGCGGTACCGTGGAGGAGCGGGTACGGGCGGTAGATCGCTTCGTGCGGGAAGGAAAGCTGGATACTGACACCAACATTCAGTTTGGGGCAGGGGGCGCTGGAACCTTTTCCGACGGTAAGCTCACAACGCGAATCAACGATTGTGCGATTGCTTCCGTTCTCCGCACCCTTTGTGATCTCGGCGCACCGGAGGACATTCTCTATAAAGCAAAGCCCCACATCGGTACGGACATTCTCCGCGAAGTGGTCACCCGGGCAGACGAAGCCATTCGGGCATTGGGAGGAGAAATCCGCTATCATGCCAAAGCGGAACAAATCGGGAGCCATTCTCTCCGTGTGGGAGACGACACCGTTCCCTTTGACGTTTTGATTCTTGCCTGCGGTCATAGCGCACGGGATACCTATGCCGAGTTGATTGCTGGGGGATTCTCCGTGGAGCCAAAGCCCTTTTCTGTGGGCGTGCGGGCAGAGCATCTTCAGAAGGATATTGATGCCGCGCTGTTCGGTCGTCATGCAGGGGATCCTGCTCTTGGAAAAGGGGAATATCAACTGTCCCACCGACGGGGCGAGCGGGGATGCTACACCTTCTGTATGTGTCCAGGCGGAACCGTAGTCCCTTCTGCCAGTGAAGAAGGTGGTGTGGTGACCAACGGTATGAGCACCCGGGCGCGAGATGGCATCCATGCCAATGCGGCGGTGTGCGTGTCGGTGCATCCGGCGGATTACGGATCCAATCCCCTCCATGCCATTGCCTTCCAGCGGAATCTGGAGCAGGCGGCGTTCCGGGCAGGTGGCGGGGACTATACCGCACCCATGCAGACGGTGGGAGATCTTCTCGCCGGAACATACGGAACGGAATACTCAAAAATCGTTCCCACTTACCGGGACGGCGGGGTAATTCCCGCAGATCTTACGAAAATTTTCCCACCCTTTGTGATCGAAATGCTCCGAGAAGGGCTTGCGGCGTTCGGCAAAAAAATCCGCGGTTACGACGATCCGGCAGTACCGCTGACCGGGGTAGAGACACGAACCTCTTCTCCGATCCGGATTCTGCGGGAGTTGGATTGTTCGGCTCCGGGACGACCCAGAATTTTCCCCTGCGGCGAAGGGGCTGGTTACGCCGGCGGAATTGTGAGCGCGGCGGTGGACGGTCTGCGGGTTGCCGACCGGATTATGGCAGAATACGCACCGTTTACCAAATAAGACATACAATGACAGAGGAATCCCAAAAAACGAAATGAAGGAGAAACCATGGAGCAGAAAGCAAAAGTAACAGGAAAAGACGGTCGTTATGCCATCGTATCGGTCAGCCGTGCTACCATGTGTGAGGGCTGTCATAAGGATGGCGGATGCGGCGGTCACTGTGAGTTGTCGGGCATCATGGGGGACAACAAAGCCGTGGAAGCCAGAGCGCGGAACGAGATCGGGGCCGAGGTGGGCGATACGGTGGAAGTGGAAACGGAAAGCAGAACGGTGCTGTTCTATGCCGGGCTGGTCTTTCTTGCCCCGATTCTTCTGGCAGCGGTATTTTATGGGATTGCGGATGCCGTATTCGCGAGAGAGGGCGTGTCTCTCATTGCGGCTGCTGCGGGATTTGTCCTCACCTATCTGGGCGTCGCGCTGTATGACCGGAAAAAGAAGGCGGAAGTTCCCACCATCCGGATTGTCCGGATTTGCAAGCGGGGAGAAAAGCGCCCGGAATCGAATGAACCGGAATAAAAAATAATTGAGATATAAGCGAGAAAACAACGAATGGTTTACAAGAACAAATGGGTTGTTGCGGCATCCCTTGATGTGATGCAGAACAACCCGGCGGGAAGAGAAATCGCCAGGGCATTGGGGCTGACCCTTCCGACGGCACAGCTTCTCCTGAATCGGGGATGCCGGACACCGGAGGAAGCCAAAGCCTTTCTTGCCAAGGAAGAAGAACAGCTCCATGATCCGTTTCTGATGGCGGATATGGACGAAGCGGCGTATCGGATCGTCGAAGCCGTGGAGAACGGGGAGAGAATCACCATTTTCGGCGACTATGACGTGGACGGCGTGACGTCGGTGAGCATTTTGTATCTGTATCTTCAGTCCCATGGAGCGGATGTGTCGTTCTACATCCCCAGCCGGGCAGGAGAAGGGTACGGAATGTCGGCGGGTGCTGTTCGAAAGCTGGCGAAAGAAGGATGCCGTCTCATCATCACGGTGGACACGGGCATCACCGCCGTGGAAGAAGTGCGGCTGGCAATGGAGATGGGCGTGGACATCATCGTCACCGACCATCACGAGTGCCATGAACAGCATCCGGAAGCGGTGGCAGTGGTCAATCCTCGGAGACCCGACTGCCCCTATCCCTTCAAGGAACTGGCGGGCGTGGGCGTGGTGTTTAAGGTGCTGTGCGCGTTGGAAGCGGTGCTGCATCCGGAATTCGACATGATGGATTGCGTCCGGAATGTGGCAAAGGAATATTGCGATCTGGTTGCCATCGGAACGGTAGCGGATGTGATGCCCGTGCGGGATGAAAACCGCCTGATCGTCAGTTACGGTCTGTCGCTGATCGAAAATACAGAGCGCCCAGGGCTCATCGAGCTGATCGAAGCCTCCCGCGCCGAGGGGAAATCCACGGTCAAAAAGAAAATTACTGCCTCCTTTATCGGTTATACCATCGCGCCCCGCATTAACGCTGCCGGACGAATCCGGGATGCTTCCATGGCGGTGCAACTGTTTTTAACGGACAACTCCGAGGATGCCGCCAAAATCGCGCGGGATCTGTGCGAGATTAACCGGGAGCGGCAGGCGGAGGAAAACCGCATCATCGAAGAAGCGTACGCCCAGATTGCCGCGAGCGAGAATTACGAAAACGATCCGGTCATCGTGCTGGCCCATGAGGCGTGGCACCACGGAATCATCGGGATCGTGGCATCCCGCATTACGGAAAAGTACGGAAAGCCCTCCATTCTCATTTCCTTTGAAGGATCGGATGGGGAACTGGGCGGACAGGACGACGGAAAAGGCTCCGGTAGAAGCATCAAGGGGATGAATCTGGTGGAAACCCTCAGCCAATGTGCGGATCTTCTGGAAAAGTATGGGGGACACGAACTGGCGGCGGGGCTGACCATCAAACGGGAGAATCTGGAAGCGTTCCGGCAGCGCATTAACGAACGTGCCAGAGAATGCTTCGGCGATGCCCCTGCCTGTACCCAATTGGAAGCGGAATGCGAGATTTCCCCCAGAGATATCACCATGGAACAGGCAAACGAGCTCTATTATCTGGAGCCCTTCGGCGTTTCCAATCCCGTTCCGGTGTTTGTTCTGCGAAATGTGCCCCTCTATGACATTGCATTGGTGGGGGGAGGCAAGCACACCCGTATGATCTTCCGTCTGAACGGTACCAGCGTCAGTGCCATGTGCTTCCGGCAGACGCTGGCAGATCTGGACGTCTATCCGGGGGATATGGTGGACGTGATGTTCACGCTGGATATCAACGAATTCCAGAACCAGCGGAACGTGCAGATGATCGTCCGGGACGTGCGGCTAACGGAAAAGCAGTTTGCTGCCGAGTCCGCGGAACGGGAGCTATACGAAAAAATCCGCAGCGGTATGAAGCCCGGGGAAATCGGACTGGATCCGGTTTCGGCGGAGGACGTGGTTCCCACCAGGGAAGAATTTGCGGCGGTGTACAAGCTGTTGCAGCGGGAACTGCGGGTGGAGCATGAAGTGTTCAGCATTCGCGCCCTGCTTCACCTTTTGCGGGGAAACGGGATGCCCATGCGCTACGTAAAACTCCGCTTTATTCTCGACACGTTCAACGAACTGAATCTGTTGAGTGTGCGGGAACTGAGCCGCGCAAACGAAATATTTGCCTTCCGTTACGTTTATGTGAAAACCAAGATCAGCCTGGATCGGTCGGAAATTTACAGGAAACTGAAAGCGGATTACGCGAAGAGGATTGAATCATAAATGGAAAAAGACAACAGAACCGACAGCACCGCATCGGCTGAGAAATTGCTTCAGTTGATCGCGGGAAGCGAAAAACGATATGACGTGGAGAAAATCGAGCGTGCCTATCTGTACGCCAAATCCCTCCACGAAGGTCAGTACCGGGTGAGCGGGGAGCCGTATATTTCCCATCCCATTGCCGTGGCGGAAATTGCCACCTCTCTGGGGCTGGATACGGACTCCATCTGTGCCGCATTTCTCCATGACACGGTAGAGGACTGCCCGGACAAAACCAATCTGGACATCATTCACAACCGATTCGGGGAAGAAGTGGCGCTGCTGGTGGACGGACTGACCAAAATGAAGGTCATCAACGTGGAGGACAAGGAAGAAGCCAACATGGAGAACATCCGGAAAATGCTTCTGGCTATGTCCAAGGATATCCGTGTCATTTTCATCAAGCTCTGCGACCGTCTGCACAATATGCGGACGCTGGGCGTGAAGGCGGAAAGCAAACAGCGCTCTACGGCTCTGGAAACCATGCACGTCTACGCACCTCTCGCACATCGCCTCGGTATGCAGAGAATGAAGCAGGAATTGGAAAACCTGGCACTCTCCTTCCTCGACCCCATCGGGTATTCCGAGGTTTCCTCCGACATCGAGCGGAAATACGGTCAGAACCAGAATTTCATCGAGAATACCCGCGCCTTTGTTTCGGAAAAACTGGAGGAGTACAATATCCGCTTCACCCTGGAAGGGCGCGTCAAGACCGTGTATTCCATTTATCGGAAGATGTTCAACCAGAACAAGAGCTTCGATGAAATTTACGACTTCTACGCCATCCGGATCATCGTGGATACGGAATTGGAATGCTACACGGCGCTCGGTATCATTCACGAGCTGTTCAAGAGCATTCCCGGACGGTTCAAGGACTACATCTCCACGCCGAAGCCCAATATGTATCAGTCCCTGCACACCACCGTCATCGGGCGGGATGGGATTCCCTTTGAAGTCCAGATCCGGACGCGGGAGATGCACCACGTGGCAGAATACGGTATCGCCGCACACTGGAAGTATAAGTCCGGGGAAAAGAGCAAGGAAGAGATCGACAAGAAGCTTTCCTGGATTGCAAAGCTCATCGATACCGAAGACGGGGCTATCGATACCGAGGACTTCATGCACGCCCTCAAGATCGATATTTTCAGCGACGAAACCTTTGTCTTTACTCCCAAGGGGGACGTGATTGCCCTGCCGCAGAACTCCACCCTCATCGACTTTGCTTACGCCATTCACTCCCAGATCGGAAACCGCATGGTGGGTGCCAAGATCAACGGCATGATTGCTCCCATCGACCGGGTACCCCAGACCGGGGAAATCGTAGAGATCATTACCTCCGCCAGCGCTAAGGGACCCAGCCGCGACTGGCTGAAGATTGTCAAGACCAGCGAAGCGCGCGCCAAGATCCGTCAGTGGTTCAAGAAGGAAAAACGTCCGGAAAACATCAAGTTCGGTCTCGCCGAACTCGAAAAGGAACTTGCAAAGTTCCGCGTCAAGCCGACCGAAGACCAGAAGACCGAGATCATTGCATCCACCGCACGCCGTCTCGGTATGGCGATTCCCGATGACCTGCTGAATGCCATCGGCTTCAACGGCATCGCAATGACCAAGGTCATGGCGAAGCTCAAGGACGAATACGAACGGATCGTCAAGCCCGATGAAGCAAACCCGATCACCGAAACCGAGCAGATTTAGACCCAGAAAACCAAGAAAATCCGCTCCAACAGCGGGATCATCCTCGACGGCGAATACGGCTGCGAGGTCAAGTTTGCCAAGTGCTGCAACCCGCTTCCCGGGGATGCTGTCGTCGGCTTTATTACGAAGGGCTACGGCGTATCCATCCACAAGCGCGACTGTCCGAACGTCGAGGAAAGCCGGAAGCATCCGGAAAACGCCGAACGCTGGATCCGCGCCGAATGGGACAGCGATACTCTGTCCGCGTCCAGCCAGAACAAGGC
>JAZSQX010000086.1:0-5853 GCA_045538235.1 Eubacteriales bacterium | reverse complement strand
GCTCGGAGTTCCCAGTTCGGAGCCGGACACTCTATCCACTGAGCTAGGAGCGCATTCCGCATTGCTCATATATGTTACCACAACTCTCCGGATTTGTCAAGCCTTTTTTGAAAATTTACGGAAGAAAATTGTGTTTTTCGTTTTTTTCTTTGACGTGCATCCCAAAAAGAATGCCGCACCTGGGAGGAGCTCCCGCAGATGCGGCAAATTGGTTTGCTTGTCTTATTCTTCGGCTTCGGAGAACTGATCCTTACCGACACCGCAAAGGGGGCAGACGAAATCTTCCGGAAGATCTTCCCACTTGGTGCCGGGCTCGATTCCGTTATCGGGATCGCCAGCCGCTTCCTCGTATTCGTAACCGCATACGTCGCATACGTACTTTTTCATCGCTTTACTCCTTTCTAAGCTTTATGATAATTTTCCGCTCATCATTTCTGAAATCACGGTAATCACACGATTATAGCATCCCCCGCATCCTGTCGAGCAATGGGTGGTATTCTTCACCTGATCGAACAGAGAGAGCAGGGTGTTGAAATCCGTCGTGTTGTGCATGGCATCGAGAATATCGAAATAACGCACGTTGTTGCACTTGCAGATGAGATAGTTTTCGCTGGTTTCCGTATCCACGGGCTTGAGATCGCACACGGGCGCCACTTCTGCTTCTGCCTTCCACAGCCCGTGGAGATTGCAGTACGCGAATACGGCTTCCACCTCATCACCGCGGCAGATGGAGAAGCAGGCAGCGGGCTTGTCACCGGGCGTGAGGCATTTTCTCTGATTCCCCTGCTTGGTCTGGATGGAAATCCATTCGATGTGGTGTTCTTCGGTGGCGGGATGTTCCACTTCCCCTACTACCACGTATACCTTATTGCCGTCTACAGTGAAAACGGGAACGTGCTTTTCCGCGGATGCGTCCACGGAGCCGGGAATGAGCTCGGTCATCTTCTGTCCGCAGCAGATCACCGGGACACCATTGTCCTTCACGAATGCGACGATGTTGCCGCAGTGTTCACACCGGAAAAATCTCTGTTTCATACGGTACCTCCAATGGTCGTTGTGAAAATGCGGGATTCCCCAGCCTGTTTCCGCGCATTTGCGAGACGGCGGGATTCCCCTTGATCAATCTGATTATAGCACAAGTCAGGGGCAAAATCAAGGGGGAGGAGCGATTCGGTGGATTTATCTTTCATATTTCATTTTTCCTGTCCCGAAAACAAAAATTCCATGCTCGATGCGGCCGTTTTTTGCATGGTTGTTGCTTCTTTCGGGCAAAATTCCCCGTGGAATGGGGTTCTTTCTCTTGACAGAGGGGGTCGCGTATGTTATAATTCGATTGAAAAAAATTGAATTTTGCAAAATAGAAGGAAGTGCAACGATATGAATCGAACCGAAACCAAAACGATGCTTCCGTTCCGGCGGTTTTCTCTGGCAGACAGGGACGTTTACGAACCGTTTATGACCGATGCCGGAGAGCGCGGATGCGAGTTTTCCTTTGCCAATCTGTATCTGTGGGGACGACAGCATTTCACCGAATACGGGGATCACATTGTGCTGTTTTCTCAGTTTGACCGAAAAAGCGTCTATCCCTATCCCGTAGGGGAAGGGGACAAGAAGGCGGTACTGGATGCGATCATCGACGATGCCCATGCAAGAGGAATCCCCTGCCGTATCACGGGGCTGACACAGAACGCAAAAGAGACGCTGGAAAGCCTGTATCCCGGGCAATTCCGGTACCATTGCGACCGGAATTCCTTTGATTACGTGTACGATATTCACGATCTGGCGGATCTCAAGGGGAAGAAGTACCACGGCAAGCGCAATCATCTGAACCGATTCCGGGAGGCATATCCCGACTTCACAGTGGAGCCGTTGAACGAATCGAACATGGAAGCCGCCCGAACGATGGTGGCGGACTGGTACCGGGCGCGGCTTCTGGAGAATCCGGATGGGGACTACCACATGGAGCAGGCGGCAATGGAAAAGGCGTTCCGGGACTATGGGAAATTGGGAATGGAGGGGATGCTCCTTCGAAATGGGGAAGACGTGCTGGGCGTGACACTGGGCAGTTTTCTCTCGGAGGACACCGTGGACGTCCATTTCGAGAAAGCCCGCGCCGACATCCAGGGAGCCTACGCCGCCATCAACTGCGAGTTTGCCCGCTATCTCCGGGACAAGTATCCCGCCGTGCGCTATCTGAATCGGGAGGACGATATGGGTCTGGAAGGACTCCGAAAAGCGAAGCTGAGTTACTATCCTCATCATATGGTGGAAAAATGCTGGGCGTGTCTTCTGGAGGATGGCTATGATTATTGAATCCCCGAAAATCACCGCCTATCCCGGACTCCGGGGATTGTGGAAGGAAGCGTTCGGCGATACCGATGCGTTTTTCGATGCCTTTTTTGAAACCGGATTTTCCCCTGACCGCTGCCGGTGCGTGATGGTGGACGATATTCCCGTCGCCGCGCTGTACTGGTTTGACTGTGTGCTGGACGGGGAGCCCGTGGCGTATCTCTACGCTGTTGCCACCGCCAAATCCCACCGGGGACGGGGACTTTGCCGCACGCTGATGGAGGACACCCACCGGCATCTTCGGGAACAGGGGTACCGTGCCGCCGTTCTGGTGCCGGGAAGCCGGGAACTGTTCGATTTCTACGGAAAAATGGACTACCAAATCGGCGGTTATCTCGATGAAATCCGCTGTCCTGCCGGAGAGGAAGCAACCCAAATCCAGCAGATCAACCGGGAAACCTACGCGCGCCTTCGCCGGGAATTTCTGCCTCCTCGTGCAGTCGTGCAGGAAGGGGAGAATCTGGCGTTTTGGGAAACCCAGGCGGCGTTTTACCGGGGCGACGATTTTCTTCTGTCTGCCCGGATGGAGGGGGATACCCTCGTGGGACAGGAACTCCTCGGAAACCGGGATGCGGCTCCCGCCATTGTGCGGAGTTTGGGGGCGGACAGGGGCGTATTCCGGACTCCGGGAGCGACCATCCCCTTTGCGATGGTGCGGGATCTGACGGAGCGGAATACGCCGGTGCCGTTCCATTTCGGGCTGGCGTTTGACTGACGAAACGGCAAAAGATATGACGAAAAGGAAGGACACGATCATGAATACCACAAACGAAACAGAAGTGCGGGCGGAGGAGAGCTGTTTTGACGCGCTGAAACTGGAAAACCAGCTCTGCTTTCCCCTGTACGCCGCATCGAGGGAGATTATCAAACAGTATAAGCCGTTTCTCGATCCCCTGGATCTGACCTACACTCAGTACATCGCCATGATGCTCTTGTGGGAACACAACACCATGACGGCAAAGGAAATGGGGGATCGGCTGTACCTGGATTCCGGCACGCTGACGCCCCTTCTCAAGAAGATGGAGGAAAAGGGACTTTTACGCCGACAGCGTTCCCAGCGGGATGAGCGGAATCTGCAGGTGACGGTGACGGAAGAGGGCATGGCGCTGAGAGAACGGGCGGTGGAGATTCCCCGGCAGATGGCGGGCTGCGTTCCGATCGGTGGGGAAGAAGCGGCTTTCCTGTGCCGGATTCTCTATCGGCTGCTGGGGGAGGCGGATGGGGATGCGAATGAATGACTGCGGCTGGACAATTTCAAACACATGAAAACGATATTCAAAAAGAGGCTCTGCCGAAACCCGTGCAAAGCCTCTGTATTGTTATTTCCCGAACCCCATTGCCGCAGGAACAACGGTGGTTGTAAAGGCATGAATCGTTCGTTTACCCCTGAATCATTTCATGCAGAGCATTGGTCGGCGGAAGACAACGGTGACCTTTGCACATATAGTAGGTGGTTTTGCCGTCCTTGAGGGGATACTCCGCAGTTGGCTTCGGTAAGAGAATGATAACCGCGTCCTGTGGCAATGCAAAAAGCAAGCTGTTTTTATCGGTCTGTTCATCCATGACAACCGTTATTTTCATTGGTGGCTTGTCGTATTGCAGAAGTGCAGTCAGGAACATGGCATAACCGGTGGGATATTGTGCGGCATAGGATGAGAGATAATCAAGCTGCCGTCCTGCCGCAGTCGTATATTTCTCCTCATCGGTGAGGAATGACAGATGCACAAGATTGTACGCCATGAGAGAATTCCCGCTTGGGATTGCACCGTCATAGGTTTCCTTGGGGCAGAGGATCAGTTCCTCGTGCTCGGCGCTGTACAGAAAGAATCCTCCCGCAGAATCGCTGAAGTCTGCCAGGACTCGATCACACAGGCGTTTGGCACGATCCCAATATTCCACTTCCAGTGTCGCACGATATAACGAAAGCTGTGCGAAAATACAGGCGGCATAATCATCGAGAAAGCCTCGCACGCCGCGTTTTCCCAAATGATAGCTAACGTAGAGCGCATCGCCGTCGTACAGATATTCCCGGATAAAGCGATCGGCATTCCGTGCGGCGGTGAGGTATTCGTTCTTTTTGCTGACAAGATACAGCCAGCTCATAGCAGCGATCATCCAACAGTTCCAGGACGTCAGGATTTTCTCATCCCGGTGGAGGGAATACCGCTTTTTTCGGTAATCATCCAGCACGGAGAAAAATGGCTCAAAAGACTGATATTCGGGATCACTTTTCAGCAGATTGGGGATATTCTTTCCTTCAAAGTTGCCCGCCTCCGTAATGTCAAAATGGCGGTTGAATCGTTTTCCGTCCGATTCTCCCAGGATGCTGATCATTTCGCTGGGGGTAAACAAATAGTATTTTCCCTCTTCCCCCTCGCTGTCGGCATCCTGCGAGCTGTAGAATCCGCCGTCATGCAAGGTCATCTCACGCAGAATATAGTCCGCAGTTTTCTCTGCAATGTTGCGATACATTTCCTTTTTCGTTGTGGTATACGCTTTGCAGTAAGCGAGAATCAGAAGCGCATTGTCATACAACATTTTCTCGAAATGAGGAACGAGGAATTTTTTGTCGGTGGAGTAGCGGCAAAAACCAAATCCGATGTGGTCAAACATACCGCCTCGGTACATCTGCATGAGAGTGTGCTCCGCCATATGCAGGCAGGATGCGGTTTTATGACGCTCGTAATAATCAAGCAGAAACAGCAGATTGTGTGGTGTCGGGAATTTCGGTGCCCGTCCGAATCCGCCGTATTTTTCATCATAGAGACGCTCGTATTGCGACACTGCCAATTCAGTTAGGTCAATATTCCCAATATCCGACACGCTCTCCGAACGGTTCAGATGCTGAATGATTTTCTCCGAATCCCGCAGCAGCATTTTGCGGTCTGATACCCATTTTTCGTGTATCGCAAGCAGTAGCCCCTGAAACCCTATCATACCGCCGCGAGAAGTTTTGGGAAAATACGTTCCCGCGAAACACGGTTTCTGATCGGCAGTCATAAAAATACTGGTTGGCCAGCCGCCGCTTCCCGTGAAGGCTTGACATACCGCCATATACACGCTGTCAATGTCGGGACGCTCCTCCTTGTCCACCTTGATGGATATAAAATATCGATTGAGTATGTCCGCGATTTCTTCGTCCTCAAAGCTTTCGTGAGCGAGCACGTGACACCAGTGACACGCGCTGTATCCGATGCTTAAAAAGATGGGCTTGTCCTCCTTTTTCGCTCGCTCGAATGCCTCGTTTCCCCAAGGATACCAATCTACGGGATTGTCTTTATGCTGAAGCAAATAGGGGCTTGTTTCGTTTGCCAGACGATTGCTCATATCTTCACCTCCGTTTTCCTTTTTATTTTCGGCATTTTGCAATCGGTCTATACGAGATTTTGACAGGTATGTCATGCTTGAAAATCACAAATAATATTCCTATCACAAATGGGAGGTGGATAGGATGACAAAAGACGAAATGCCGGTTGGCTTTGCCATGGCGCTGGCAATGAATCC
>JAZSQX010000185.1:0-13357 GCA_045538235.1 Eubacteriales bacterium | reverse complement strand
GGACGTATCCGCCGCCTCAATCCGGAGAATCATACTGGAATCGTTGAGATCCTCGTAACGATAGTCGAACACGTCCAGAATTTCCACCGTAATCGCATCCGTTTGGAACTTGGCACCATCGGACAAATACAAAATCTCCGTTCCCTGCCGTTGTGCCTCATGGATCGCATTGACGTAGAATGCGCCATCTACCGTAACATCCGACAGAATCAGATGCTCCACCCTCGTATTACGGAGAATCTCCTCGGCTCCGCCCATGTGATCCTCGTGAGGATGAGTAATGATCAGATAGTCAATCACCGGCGCATACATCCGGACATATTCCGCTGTTTGCTTGCCGGAGGAGCCGGGTCCCGCATCCACCAGAACAGAATCCCCCTGGAACGTCACAAGAGTACAGTCTCCCTGCCCCACATCCACAAACCGGAAGGTAGGGCGACCATCGATCAGTTCCCACGTCGGCATGACGGTACCCGTTTTCCGATAGGCGTAGATGGCATAAACCAAAGCAAGGCAAAGAAGGATCAGACAAAATGCGACACCTCCGGGACGCTGCAGCATCCCCTTGAGCATCCGTCTCAGACTGGAGCGTTTTATTTTTCGTTTCATGAATTGTCACCATTCCTATGTATGGGCTTGCGCCCGGTCAGGTCGTTTGGATTTCCCGTCTTTTGAGAAAAAGAAAAAATCCACCCACGGCGCTTGAAAACCAGAATGCGGGAAAGGACAGGAGAAACCAGAGAAACGTGAACAACGGACAAATCTGTCCAAGCAGGTTTCCCGGCTGGTGGGAATAGTCCCACACGTTCATTCCCAGCATCAGATTGAACACCACGCCTGCACAAAACTCCACAGTCGTGATCAAAAGAGCACCGATCGCACAACGGATGAAAAGACTCTGCCGTCTCGCGTACTGATTGACAAGATGAATCAGCACCACGCACAGTCCGCCAGCAATCGTCATGCTCCAATGGGTGTACCCTCTCCACAGAAGCTCGATCAAATTGTAGAGAACGCCTCCTGCGAGAAAGGTACAAAGATATTCCGTTTTTTTGTACATGAAGAATCACCCCCTGTATATTTTTCCAAAATACAGGGGATCTATTCTCCATAACATTTGAATTCTTATAAAATTTCCGTTTCATGAACACCGCAGGAAAAATCCGTTGGCAACGCATCCTGCTGTGCCATTTCCTCCTGGTGCGCCCTCATCCGTTCGACTCATCTTATGTCGTAGCCCTTCCGGATACCGACAAACATACAGAGAAGCCAAGTACGATATTTCGTCCATTTGGGAAAGTTGCTCAGGATCAACCGGGGGCTTTTTCTCTTTCTTTGCCTTGCTGCTGTACGTCCGCCATCGTAGAGCGGGAGCTCCGTTCTCTGAAATTTATAATAACGACGCGGCGTCGGTATTACTCTTCGGATTCGAGAGAGGATTCTTTCCCTTGTTCGCCAGCCTCCGTGGCTTTCTTTTCGCCCAGATAGCCGGGAAGCTGCATTCCTGCCATATCAAACATTTCAGAAAGGGGAGGAATACTCTTATACAGTCCGGAAATGAAGTCCGCCGTTGTCCCCTTGCCGTCTGCGGAACGGGCACCGCTGTCCCATACGGTGATCTTGTCGATCTGGAGATTCTTGATGGCATCCACCTGGATTCTCGTGATTTCTTCCAGTTTGTCTGCAATCATCAGTTTGATTGCCGCGTTGGCATCTCCGCCTGCGGAACGAACGATTTCCGCAAAACCTTCCGCCTGCTTGATGAGGATCTGCTTCATACCGTCAGCTTCTGCCTGCATCTTCATGAGGGTAGCATCCGCTTCACCCTTTGCCCGACGGCGAATCTGTTCGGCTTCCGCTTCGGCTTCCACTTCCAGCTTCTTCCGCTCGATTTCCGTCTTAACGATGACGTCGGCTTCCAGTTTCGCCTGCTCGTAGTGAGCTCTCGCTTCTTCTGCCGCCTTCTGTGCGTCGTAGGATTCCTGCTGTGCCTTGGCTTTTGCAATGTTTTCCGCAGCGGTAGCACGCTTGGAAGCCTCTGCTTCTCTTTCTCGTCTGGTGGCATCGGAATCGGCAATTCTCGCCTTGGCTTCGTTTTCACCCGTGATGGCTTCGGAATCGGAGCGAGATACGGAAATACGCATATCGCGATCCGCTTCTGCCGCACCGATGGCACCCATCCGATCCGCTTCCGCTACGGAAATCTTTGCATCGTTAATGGCCTTGGAAGCGGCTTCCTTACCGAGTGCGATGATATAGCCGGATTCGTCGGTGATGTCGGTGACGTTCACGTTGATGAGACGAAGACCGATTTTCTTCAGTTCCGTTTCCACGTTGGAGGACACGGCTTCGAGGAACTTGTCACGGTCGGAGTTGATTTCTTCGATATCCATGGTGGCGATAATCAGACGCATCTGACCGAAGATGATATCCTCCGCGATCTGCTTGATCTCGTCAATCTTCATGCCAAGGAGCCGTTCCGCCGCATTCTGCATGACCCCCACTTCCGTGGAAATCCCAACGGTAAAGCGGGAAGGAACGTCCACACGAATGTTCTGCTTGGAGAGCGCGTTCCGGAGGTCTACCTAAATAAACATAAAAATCAGATCCAGATACTCATAGGACTGAATCACGGGCCAGATAAAGGACGCGCCGCCGTGGATACATTTCGCCGATCTCTGCTGACCGTCCTGAGTCGTGCCGACTTTCCCGTAAATGACAAGAATCTTATCCGACGGACATTTTCTATACCGGGACAGAATCACGATGGCGGTTGTCAGAAGAATCAGAACAAACACGCATACCAGGCCAAGAACCGACATATCGATGCTGCCGGCTGTCGTAAGTAAAAGTCTCATAACTTTCTCCTTTTTGCATTATAGCATAAATTTTTGTTAAAATCAACGGGGATATTCTGTGTAAGCCCCCCACATCCGGTGACTTCGTGGCTGAGAACCAAATCCGGATTCCTATTTGTGTGTTTTCCTAAGCTCCCCTGGCTTATTCTCCCATAAGGGGCTCCACAACCACCACACCGGTTTCATCCGTTGAAACAATCCGTACCGTTTCGCCGGTTCGGAGAGGGCGTTCAGACAAGGTGACCGCCGTGATTTCCACGAACCGCTCCTGAAGTGTCAGATTGATTTTTCCTCTCCCCTTCATGGATGCGGGAATGGGAAGATACACGGTTCCCACTTTTCCAACGGCATATCCCAAATCGATGTTTCCACTCGCCTGCAGTTTCATCGCCAGCTTCATGAGATACGCCAGCCCCACCAGGGTGATAAAGCCGAACGCTACGGCAAGGAAGATGGTGACGGCAAGATTGATTCCCGCCTCGTGCATCACCAGACCGCTCCAGCCGCCTACCGCTGCCATTGCCATGATGCCTCTGAGAGAGAACAGCATCATGCCGTCCCCTCCGCCATCGCCCGGTGTGTCAATCTCTCCGTTCCCCGTAATGTCGATGCCGTCCGCATCCAAATCGTCCCCACCGATTCCGATAAGGAGCAGGATGGTCTGCACCACCAGCACCAATGTGGAGGGAACGGCAATGAGAACGAAAATTTGCCCCACCAGATCCAAATTGTTCCACCAAGTTATCATCATGCATCTCCTTTCGCCTGATTATCGTCTGTGGGTTTTGTCTGCCCCCAGATCGTCCAATTGATCGTCCGCCCGTGCTTTCACAATGGAGGCAAAATATGCCATCACCATAATGGAAATGCCATGGGTAAGACGCCGTTTGGCTCCCGCGCACGGTTCCTCGTAATCCATCAAAACGGTCTCAATCATGTGATCCAACCCATTGATACCGGCAGAGTTTTTGTCGAACACCATCTCGAGAACCCGGCAGAGCGAATCGTACAGCGTACTTTCCGAGACAATGGCATCTCCCGGCTCGGCTCCGTTGAGATAGGTGAGCAGATACATGATCCGCGACAACTGCATGGTATCCCGCATCATATTGATGATGAGAATGCGGGAAAGATGCTCTCTTCCGTAACTTTTTTTGATTGGATTCGGAACCCATCCCCGTTTCAGCCAATTCTGCAGGGTGGTGCCGTCAATTCCCGTAATTTCCCGGATCTGCGCCAGCATAATATGATCCGTGATATAGAAAACCTTATCCAGAAAATCGCCGCCTGTAACACCGCCCATTTTCTCCTTACGGAACACAGTTCCCGGAATGTTTCCGGGCTTCAGTACGGTATTCAAACCACCGCCTCCTTCCGTTTTTGTCTTTCTGACACACCTTGTGCGCCGTTATGATCATTATACCACACAGTCACGTGACTGTCAATACCGTTCCGATAAATTTCTCTGTTTTCAACGTGAAAATTTTTCTAAATTTTCCGAGAGAAATTTTAGAAATTGTCTTGATATTTTCCGAAAAATACTGTATAATTGTCATGAATTAAAATTTTATGATCGGTCAGGTATAAAAAATGTTCTTCAACGACAAAAAAGAAAAAATCATTTATGTAGGAAGTCACGACGCCACTGACACCTTCTTATGTACCCTTGCCGGCGTAACTTACCCCAACACGGATTATCGAATCCATTGCGATCCTTCCCTCCTCTTTGTCTTTGAATACGTTATCAGCGGGAAGGGGTACATTGAACATCAAGGCAAGCTTTACCCCGTACAGGCGGGTGACTTCTATATGTTCAAAAAAGGCGCAAAGGTAACCTATTACGCAGACCGGAACGATCCTTACGAAAAGATCTGGATGAACATGGATGGCGCGCTGCTCGAAAACATGATCAACCTCTTTGTTTCCGGCGAAGTTTATACGGCTCCTGCCAATGTATTGGATCTTTTCCTCGCGGCGCACAACAAGCTGGAACAGATCAATTCCTCCAACATCACCGCGATGAACGCAGACATTTTCAATCTGCTGTTCGAAATTCTGATGACTGCGACTAAGGAGGTTTACTTCCCCTCCGCTCCACCGAAATATTCTCTCGACGAACGAATCAAGAATTACATTGATGCGAACCTGTACAACGACATTTCCCTGGATGACATTTCCGAAAAGTTTGAGATCACCAAGATGCACATCATCCGCGTGTTCAAGAAGAAGTACAACACCACCCCCATCCAGTACCTGATCGACCGCAAAATCGGCATCGCCAAGAGCCTCCTGACCGGCACCGTCATGCCCATCAAAGACATCTCTGCCCTGTTGCATTATTCCAATACCCAGCACTTCTCCAGCACCTTCAAGAATGCTGTGGGAACGACTCCCAACAAGTTCCGCCAGGCAAGCCGCAACAAAGTCGGTGTCGTAGTGGAAGAAGACGACGAAGAATAATTTTACCATTCTCTCAAAGCCGTTCACACCCGTGAGCGGTTTTTTGTTTCCACTTTTGTGTGATGATAAAAAAATCCCCCGATCATTCCATCGGGGGAAAATCTGCTATCAGAGAACCTGTACGCTGTAGTTGGGTGCTTCCTTGGTGATGTTGATGTCGTGGGGATGGGATTCTCTGAGACCGTTGCCGGACATCTTAACGAAGCGTCCGGTTTCCTTCAGATCTGCCACGGTTGCAACACCGCAGTAGCCCATACCGGAGCGGAGACCGCCCATCAACTGGAACACGGTGTCAGCCAGAGGTCCCTTGTAAGGAACGCGGCCTTCTACGCCTTCGGGTACGAGTTTTCTCGCGCCTTCCTGGAAGTAACGGTCCTTGGAACCCTTTTCCATAGCAGCGAGAGAGCCCATGCCGCGGTATACCTTGAACTGTCTGCCCTGATAGATTTCGGTATCTCCGGGGCTTTCTTCGCATCCTGCAAAAAGAGATCCGATCATGATGGCATCCGCACCGGCTGCAATTGCCTTCGGGAGGTCGCCGCTGTACTTGATACCGCCGTCCGCAATGACAGGAATGCCGTGCTTTGCCGCTTCTTCGTATGCGTTCATGATAGCAGTCACCTGCGGAACACCGATACCGGCAACCACACGGGTCGTACAAATGGAACCGGGACCGATACCGACCTTAATCGCATCGGCACCTGCGGAGATGAGATCATGAGCCGCTTCCGTGGTGGCGATATTTCCGGCGATCAACTGACAGTCGGGGTAGGCTTCCTTGACCTTGCTGATGCAGCTGATAATATTCTGGGAGTGGCCGTGAGCAGAGTCCAGAACCAGCACGTCCGCACCGGCTTCCAGAAGAGCCCCCGCCCGTTCGGTAACGTCCTTGGTAACACCGATCGCAGCACCGCAGAGAAGTCTGCCCTTCTCGTCCTTCGCGGAGTTCGGATAACGATCCGCTTTTTCGATATCCTTGATGGTGATAAGTCCACAGAGTTTGAAGTGATCGTCCACGATGGGGAGCTTTTCAATCTTGTGGTGGCGGAGAATGTCTCTCGCCTGTTCCAGCGTAGTGCCAACGGGAACGGTGATGAGGTTGTTCTTCGTCATCACGTCGTCGATGGGTACGTTGTAATCGGTCATGAAGCGGAGGTCACGGTTGGTGATAATGCCAACCAGCACACCTTCGTGATTGCAGATCGGCACACCGGAAATCTTATACTTGCCCATAAGCTGATCCGCTTCGTATACGTAGTTTTCAGGGTGAAGGAAGAAAGGATTGGTGATAACCCCGTTTTCACTTCTCTTGACGCGAACCACCTGATCGCACTGCTGTTCTACACTCATATTCTTGTGAATGATGCCGATACCGCCTTCTCTTGCCATGGCGATTGCCAGCGCATGCTCCGTAACGGTATCCATTGCCGCACTCATGAGGGGAATGTTGAGAGTGATTTTCTTTGTGAGATTGGTTTTCAGCGAAACCGTGCTGGGAAGGACTTCGCTCTTCGCGGGAATGAGAAGAACGTCATCAAAGGTGATCCCTTCATAGGCAATTTTTTTCTCGATCATACTGTTCTGCATCTTAAAAACCATACCTTTCTTATATTTCATCGTAAAGAATCCGATTGCTGCCTTCCCGTCCGGGAAAACAAAAAATATTTTTTATATTATAGCGGAATTCTTCGCAGTTGTCAATAGATAAAAACGCCAATCTTTGCAGGATTTTGAAATTGTTTTTGCCAACATCGGTCACGTTCTTTTTCAACGAGAACTCGCGAGCAAATGAATGTGAAAATTATAAAATTCTGTGAGTTTTTTCTTTTTTAGTATTGCATTCCGTTTCCTCATGTGCTATAATATAGTGTAGATATGATCAATTGCTATTATGTTTTTGCATATCCAACTTCTACCATCCAAACAGGAGGATTTATTATGGCACTTCCCGTTGCAGTACAGATCTACTCTGTACGTGATGACGCCTCTGCCGATCTGCCCGGCACCCTTCGCAAGATCAAGGAAATGGGCTATGACGGCGTGGAATTTGCCGGTCTTTACGGCAACAGCCCCGAATACATCCGGGGACTTCTGGACGGAATCGGTCTCGTACCCGTTTCTGCTCACATTCCGCTGAACGATCTCTTGGCAGATCCTCACAAAACCTTCGCTGCTTATCAGACCATCGGCTGCAAGTTCGGTGCGGTTCCCCACGTGGGTCCGGAACGCAGACCCGGCGGCGAACTCTTCTTTGAAACCATCAACCAGATCGGTGAACTGGGCAAAATCGCCAAAGAATACGGCATTACCCTGCTCTACCACAACCACGACTTCGAATTCAAGAAGGTAGACGGCGAATACGGTCTGGACATTCTCTACCGCACCGTGTCTCCCGAATATCTCCAGACGGAGCTTGACACCTGCTGGGTCAACGTCGGCGGTGAAAATCCGGCGGAATATATCGCCAAGTACAGCGGCAGAACGCCCGTTGTTCACCTGAAGGATTTCTACATGAGCGGCAAACTGCCGAAGCATCTGTATGCACTCATCGGTGTGAAGGAAGAAGAAAAAGAGGAAGAAGAAGCCTCCACCTTCGAATTCCGTCCTGTCGGTCACGGTATGCAGAATATGCCTTCGATCCTGGAAGCCGCCGTTGCTTCCGGCGCACAGTGGGTTGTTGTAGAACAGGATAAGCCCACCATGGGACTCACTCCTCTGGAATCCATCAAGACAAGCCGGGAATATCTCCGTTCCATCGGCTGGTAAATTTTGTTCATTCATTTTGAGGAAACCGCGGTTTTCTCAGGTAACACATTTTATTACAGAAAGGCGGACAAATAGTATGTCTGATGCAGTTCTCAGCCAATTCAAGCAGGAAGTTGCCGA
Organism: Eubacteriales bacterium; assembly: GCA_045538235.1. GTDB lineage: Bacteria > Bacillota > Clostridia > Oscillospirales > CAG-272 > UMGS1696. Next base: position 5,153 of record JAZSQX010000185.1, on the reverse strand, counting down.
AGAAAAGGTCTTCGACACAAATCGCAAATTCAAAATCGGTATCATCGGTACCGGCTGGATCGCAGAATCCCACATTCAGAGCTACAAGAACCAGCCCGACGTTGAAATCGTTGCTGCTGCCGACCTCATCCCTGGCAAGGCTGAAAAGTTCATGAAGAAGTACGGCGTAGAAGGGGTTCGTTTCTATCCTTCTCACAAGGAAATGATCGACAACGAGGAACTGGACGGTGTTTCCATTTGTACATACAACACCGAGCACGCTGGTCCTACCATTTACGCTCTCGAACGCAACATTCCCGTTCTGCTGGAAAAGCCCTTCACCGTAACCCTCGAGGAAGCAGAAGCTGTCTGCAAGGCAGAAAAGGCATCCAAGGCGTTCGTTTCCGTTGGCTTCCAGCCCAGATTCGATCCCAATATGCAGATGATCAAGAAGATTGTAGAATCCGGCACTCTCGGCAAGATCTACTACATCCAGACCGGTGGCGGACGTCGTCGCGGTATTCCGGGATCGACTTTCATTGAAAAGTCCACCGGCGGTATCGGTGCTCTTGGTGACATCGGATGCTACTCCCTCGACATGGTGCTCAACGCCATCGGTTATCCGAAGCCGCTGACCGTTTCCGGTTATATCTCCGATTTCTTCGGCACGAATCCCAAGTACAACGGCAAGGATGCAGAACGCTTCTCCGTTGACGACTTTGCGGCAGCATTTGTTCGTCTCGAAGGCGGCATCATCCTCGACTTCCGTATTGCATGGGCAATGCACGTGAACACCCCCGGCGACACCATCATCTTCGGTACCGAAGGCGCACTCCGCATTCCCTCCACCGACTGCTGGAATGGCTCCGTCGGCGGCGCTATGACCATTTACCACGACGTTTGCGGTCAGAGAACCGAAACTGTGGTTCCGATCATCCAGAACCACGGCAGCCTCTTCGACAAGAAGATCCGCTCCTTCCTTGAAGCAATCAAGACAGGTGGTCCCGCTCCTGTTCCCACTTCTCAGATTCTCTACAACCAGGCAATCATCGACGGTATCAACAAGTCTGCTGCCTGCGGTCACGAAATCGAAATCGAATATCAGGAAATCTGACGTTTCAGAAAGACAAAGAGGTATCCGAAAATTCCGGATACCTCTTTCTTCTTATGGGAAAGCTTATTTCGTGCCCTTGATGTCGTTTTCGTACTTTTCGATCATCTTCTTAACCATCTGGCCACCTACGGAACCAGCCTGACGAGAGGTGAGGTCACCGTTGTAGCCATTGGAAAGGTTAACACCAACTTCGCTTGCGGCTTCCATCTTGAACTGCTCCATTGCAGCCTTTGCTTCGGGTACTACGATCTTGTTGTTGCTCTTGCTTGCCATTTTTCTTTTCTCCATTTCATTTGATCTGAATGTTCGTGTAAGTGCTGTTCGGTTGAATCGCTCTTACAGGACGGAAGACCTTTTGTCTCCCGCACACATATTATGAATCAATTGTGTCGGCATTATGAATGGTAATTTTATGGCGGCATACAACAAAAAATCGGCTTCGAATAACTCCAAAGCCGATTCTTTCATTTTATTGATGCTTCATGTCCTATTATTCAGCCGCGAAGATGAACGGATATACTTCCTGATCACCGCTCACAACGTAAAACTCCACGTCGGGATACGTCTCTTCAATCCACGTGCTGAGTTCTTCAACCACTTCCAGCGCGGCATCTTTTCCAACGAATGCGGTAATGACGTAGCGTTCTTCGTCCTCATTCATTGCCTGGATCAGTTCCTTTGCCGCATCTAAGAGCGTTTTGCAGGAAACCTTCATGGTTTTTCCGGCAAATCCGATATAGTCATCCTTCAGAATATGCACCCCGTTCAGATCCGCATCGCGCACTGCCGTGGAGATACAACCGGTCGTGACCGTCTGCATGGCTTCCGTCAGGCATGCTGCAATTTGTTCCGGATCATCAGAAGTAAAGTTCAGCGCGGAAATCGCAGCGTAGCCCTGCCCGAGATCCTTACTCTCAATCACGTGGACTTTCCCGTTTTCGTAAAGCTGTCCTGCCTGCTTTGCCGCCATGATGATATTGCCGTTATTGGGGAACACGAAGATATTCCGTGCGTTTACTTTTTCAAATGCCTCCAGGAAATCGCTTGCGGAGGGATTCTGAGTCTGCCCGCCGTGCACGACCACGTCAACACCAAGCTGCAGGAAAATCTCTTCGATACCCGCTCCCATTGCCACTGCCACCGTGCCGTAATCCTTCGTAGGACGGGGCTGTGTCTGTGCCTGGGTCTGGTCTGTAATCGCCTGGCTGTGCTGTACGTTCATATTTTCAATTTTCACGGTGAGGAATTCCCCGTACTCACGACAGAATGCCAGAACCTTTTCCGGCGTCTGCGTATGGACGTGAATCTTTACAATACTGTCCGTCTTAAACGCCACGATGGAGTCACCAATGGTCTGAAGATAATCGGAAATAATAGCAACATCAAATGTCTCCGGATCCACCCGGGCATTCATGAGCTGCAGAAGGAGTTCGGTACAGTAGCCGTAGGTCATCTCACTATCTGCGGTAAATCCGGAATAGTCAATGGTGGGATTCTCCACGTAAACCAACGGATCGCCTTCGCTGATCTCTTCCCCTTTGAGAATTTTCAAAAATCCCTGCATGATATAGAAGAGTCCTGCCCCGCCGCTGTCAATGACGTTCGCTTCCTTCAGCGCCGCAAGGAGATCCGGAGTTCTCTGAAGAGAGGCGTACATTTCTTTGATCAGGTCGGTGAAAAGACCCGTAATCGTACTGGATTCCGTAATACGGGATACGGCATATTCGACTGCCTCACGGGCTACGGTAAGAATGGTACCTTCGGTGGGAGTGATGACGGAAGCATACGCCTGCTTAACGCCTTCCTGCATCGCTTCCCCTACCACAACCGCATCGGCTTTCTTGTACTTGGAAAAGCCCTTGGTCATCCCCGCGAAGAACTGGGAGAGAATGACACCGGAGTTCCCCCGTGCGCCCAAAAGCATACCACGGGACAACGTCTTTGTGACGTCTGCCAGATCATTGGAATGAAGTCCAGCCAGAGCCGCCACGCCACCCTCAATGGTCTTGCTCATATTATCCCCCGTATCGCCGTCCGGCACCGGGAACACATTCAAGTCGTTGACCTCTTTGGCATTTGCCCGGAGCTGTGCCGCCCCGCCTCTGACCATGGTTGCAAACATTTCACCGTCCAGGAATTTATCCCGATCCGGAATGTTTGTCTTTCCATTTTCCACTTTATCGTTTCTGAGTTGGTTCATGATGTCCTCGTCGGTTTATGATAATCAGTCAACACGTTCGTCGCCCCAATAGAAGAGCGCAACGGTTCCGGGACCGGTATGGCTTCCAATCGTCGTACCGATATGGTTGATAATAACCTTTCCGTTCAGGTTCGGGAATTCTGCCTCAACCAGATCCGCTACGGCACGGGCATCCTCATAGCACGCAGAGTTGCTGATGAAGCATTTACCGCTATATGAAGTCCCGCCGGCAGCGTGTTCTTTCATCACATCCACAATCCGGCGAATGACTTTCTTTTTGGGACGGATCTTTTCTCTCGGGATCAGATGTCCTTCAACATCCACATTCAGGAGAGGGCAGATTCCGAGGATCCCGCCGATGGCACCGGCAGTTTTGGACACGCGGCCGCCCTTCACAAAGAAGGTCAGATCGGAGGAGAAGAACCAATGATGCATCTCCTTCTTGTGGGCTTCCGCCCAATCCGCCAGCTCGTCAAACGCCATGCCTTCATCTCTCAAGTCTGCCAATTTATCAAGCAGAAGCCCGAAGCCGGAGGATGCCGCCAGAGAGTCCACAATGCGTATTTTTCTTTCCGGGTACTTTTCGGAGAGGGTCTGTGCAGCAGCGCAGGCAGACATATAGGAGCCGGAAATACCGGAGGAAAGGGTCAGATGAAGAATATCCTTCCCTTCTGCAAGAAATTTTTCAAAATGCGCAATGTATTCTCCCGCGCTGACCTGGGAGGTTTTGGTATCGGCACCCGCCACCATAGCGGCATAGAAATCGTCAAACGACATGGTCTTGCCAAGGTCATCCGGTCGTTCCACACCATCCATGGTGTAATGGAAGCAAACGTACTCAATACCGCGGGACTGAAAATGCTCGGGGGAAAGATCCGCCGTAGAGCATCCGCTGATAACATAGGACATAGGTCGGTTTCCTTTCATGAAAAACGCCAAAAGGGTGATTTTGGAAATCCCAGCTCTTCGTGCGTCGGAATTGTAATCACAAGTTAACTGTTAATGGTTTTGTCTTTTTATAATATACCATATTTTCTCGGTAAAATCAACCCCTGTTCTGAAAAACAACCGGATTTATTTTGTTTTTTCAGATAAAATTCCGCCTGACGATGTGATTTCTGCATATTCATGCAAGAAAAAACGGCGAAACGATATTTCATTGTCCTCTCCTGCGTCTGTGCTTTGATTCTTTTATGTGGAGTTGGATGATTTTCGACCAATACAAAAAAGACGGTTTTTTCCACTGAAAGAGCCGTCTTTTCTGTCATAGAAGGGATCGATAACAAAAAACGCCTGTTTTCATACAAGCGTTTTCTCAATCAGCGGATGGCGGGAATCGAACCCGTAACTCAAGCTTGGGAAGCTGGCATTTTACCACTAAACTACACCCGCATCGATTGATGAGATTATTATAATACAAACCGATCGAAATGTCAAGCCCTTCGGCTGATTTTCCGGATCGCAGTTCGTGAAATTTTCTCGCATATCAATATTTCCGGAAAAGGGGTTCCGCTGCGGGAATTTCTTCCTCCGTCTCCGGCTCTGTGACACCAGCAGATTCCAGACGCGGCGGAAGCGTTTCTTCCATACCTCAGGCGCATACGGTCAAAAGTATGAGCGCAGATAAGAAAATGATTCCGATCCGTCGGGAGATTCGAAAATCAAAACAAACAAAAAAATCCGAACTCCATGCCGATCCGCTTGAGTTCGGATTTTTCGTTCTTTATGCGGGTAACAGGAATCGAACCTGCACGGTTGCCCGCAAGATCCTAAATCTTGTGCGTCTGCCAGTTCCGCCATACCCGCATTTCCGGAAAAGAAGCACTCCTTCTCCACTGCACTTGGTATTATATCACAAAT
>JAZSQX010000056.1:0-2080 GCA_045538235.1 Eubacteriales bacterium | reverse complement strand
CGGGCAGGCACTTGAGCGATTCCCTTCTGGGGCGTGCCGAAGAGGGGCGTATCGCCATCCCAATCCACGGGAGCAATCCAGACCTTCCGTCCGCTCCGCCCGTGCCGGATTCGGTGTTGCCGTGGTAGATCCAGCGCCGTCGTCGGTGGTGGTGAAGGAGCAGTGACCGGGGCCGTAGATGCCGTTCCCCTTGGAGAAAACGGGATCCTTGGATTTTGTCCAGGAGGCGGGATCCAGAATGTCGCCGCCCCGGAAGGAGAGCATTCCGAGACAGTAGTCATCCGTCCAGCTTCCGCTGGCAGAATAGACGATGTGAACGGTATCGTCCATGGGGGAAACGGGATCGGCTTGTGTTTCCGGTGTATCCTCATCCTTGGAGCAAGAGGTCATGGTGAGGGTCACGAAAAGGAGAATCAGGAAAAGCAGGGAAAGCTTCTTTTTTCATGGAAAAACACTCCTTCTATCTTATTTCGGATAAGCCTGCTTCGTAGAGGTGGGACCGTAGACCTCCAGACGCGCCACGCCCGATTCGGTGGGAGCAAAACGGATCCGGTCGATGCAGAGCTTTCGTGCGTGAACCTGATTCAGGCTGCTGTGGCAGTGATATACGATGAACATTTCGCTGTCATCGGGGGAGGTGGTGATGCTGTGATGACCGGGGCCATAGATCTTCGAGGAATAGCTCAGAATGGGGTTGCCCGCATACCGTTTGAAGGAACCGAGGGGGCTGGAAGAGGTGGCGTATCCCACGGCATACTCCTTCACATCGTACGAGGTGCCGGAATACATCAGATAATAGGTGTCGTCGTGTTTCAGCATAAAGGGACCCTCCGTGACATCTCCATTGAAGCGTTCCCACCCGGACTGGGGAGAGAGCAGGAATTTTTCCGTTTTCAGGAGGGGGTTGGTGAGATCGTCTTTGTCCAGTTGACAGCCGTAAATACCGTAAGCACCTGTGCGCCAGGAAACGTAGTAGAAATAAGGCGTTCCATCATCGTCAATGAAGAAATGTCCATCGATGGTCTGCATGAAGACAGGGCGTCTTTCCGCCACAAAGGGGCCGAGAGGAGAATCGGCAACGGCGAAGCCTACGGTTTCATTTTCAGAAATCGTCATGTAGAACTTGCCGTTATATTCGATGACTTCCGGTGCCCAGTACATACCGCTCTTCTTGTACCAGCCGCCTTCGTAGCACAGACCTTCATTTTTCCAGGAGACCAGATTGTCGGAGACGTAGACGTAATAGCCGTTGGAAGCGGAGGTGGCGTAGCAGTAATACTTGCCGTCGTACTTCAGAACATAGGGGTCAGCCGCTTGATTGCCGCTGTATACGGGATTCATGTACTTCCGTCCTTCGATTTCGGGAGCATCATAGGCTTGAACTCGGAGGGAAGTGAACTCGGAGCCCTGCCCGTTGTCGATGAGACCGATACCGGTTCCCTTGTGCGCGGAGAGGTTGACAATAAATTCCGGCCAGGGAGTTACCCCCTCCATGTCATCCACGTAATAAAGAAGGAAGGAATTGCCGTCTCCTTCAATCCGCAGACGAAGAGGTTCGTTGAAAGGAATTCGTTCGATGGATTTGCGCTCCAGTTCCTTGATGACCATGCCGGATGCTTTCGTACCGGTGATTTCATACAGGAAGATGGTTTCGTACTGGATCATCAGAGCATAGCCTTCCACCCCGTCATAGGCATCCGATCGGGACGCACGGAAGAGGAAGCCAGCGGAAGCATTGCGGTTCGCCAGGGAGAATTCCAGATCCGCTGTAAAGTCCCCGGCTAACAGTTCATTTTCGCTGTAAGCAAAGGTATAGTTGGTGTCGCGGGTCTTTTGGGCGGTTTTTGCCGCTATCCACTTGGTGCCGTCCAGGGAGAAGTTTGCGTCCATGGAGTCGAAGTGGGAGGGCACGCTTGCTTCGGCTGAGGGGGGAATTTCCGGTGCCGCTGCGGTGTCGGAGGTGGGTTCGGTTTCCGGAATGTCAGTGGGCGGTTCCGGTGTGCCGCAGGATGCGAGACAAAGTGTGCCAATCAGAAGAATAAGCAGAAAGAAAGAAGCATCGCGTTTCATGGTGAAATCT
>JAZSQX010000087.1:0-9383 GCA_045538235.1 Eubacteriales bacterium | reverse complement strand
CTGCATGATCTCCAAGTATTACAGCGTGGATTATTATTACAGCCGCGCCGTGGGGATGAATGCGGGTGCCACCACCCAGGGGGGCTATGCTCTCTGCGGCGTGGCGGAGGATCCGGAATCGGAGCTGTCCTACCTGGCGGTTGTGCTGGGCGCGGACGGGGAAGACGACACCCTCTACAACTACATCAACACCATCAACCTGTTCGAATGGGCATTCGCCTCCTACGCCTACGCAAAAGTTCTCTCTGCCGGGCAGGTGATCTGCGAAGTCCCCGTGAATCTGTCCACCACCCTCGATTACGTGACCCTCGTCCCCTCGAAAGATATCCGGGCATACCTCCCCACCTCCGTGAACGTGGCGAAGGACATCCGGTACAGTTATAATACCTACGCCGACTCCCTGGACGCCCCCGTGGAAAAGGGGAAGGAGGCAGGCACCATCACCGTTCTCCATGGCGATACCATTCTGGGAAGCTGTTCCCTGGTCACCACCACCAGCATCACCCGAAGCGAATTTCTCCACTTCCTCGGTCAGGTGAAGGATTTCACCCGCGGCCGCTTCTTCCGTGGTATGCTCATCGGCATCATCGTCCTCTCCATCCTCTACGCCCTCATTCAGGCGGCACTCCGAGAAAAAAAGCTCCGCCGGATGAGCGGAAGACGGAGATGACGGGGGAGAGAGACGATGGGAGAAGGATTTCCCGCCTCGTCACCCGCAAAACGCATTCTTCACCTTCGCCGATACACGTTCACGCCAAACCGTAGGGGCGGTCATCGACCGTCCGTTCGAACAACCCACGCAATCCCCCATAGGCCGCCGCACTTCCCCGACAACACCAATCAAAAAAGGCTGTCGCATTTCGGAATTTCCCGAATGCCGCAGCCTCTTTTTCATTTGTCCCAGTCGACAAAGCGTTCCCGATACCTGCCTGTGTCGAACAAACCCCTAGGGGCTCATCACGATGCGCCCGCTTCAAGCAATTTATGCCTGCCGAACGGGCGATTCGTGAATCGCCCCTACGAATTTGACGCTCCAACGCAAGCGCATCATTGCGGGAACACATAAGGGAATTGGGAGTTTCATTCAATTTCCGGCGCACTCAGTCCCGCGGAATCTGCTTCACGATCACGCTGACGAAATCGTACCCGCCCTTGCTCTCGTGAGGCGTTAGCCCCAGGGTGTCGTAGTATTCCGCCGTGTAGGGTACCGTGGTGGGATCAAACCCGTCGCACTGCCCGTGTACCGTTCCCCAGGGATCCGCCACGGGCTCACAGCCGGAAATTTCTGCGAGATAGGAGATCTCCACCTCCCGCTGTGCTTTCTCCTCCGACGGCATTTCCGCCCAATTCTTCTCGAAGGTCTCCCGATCCCACCCCGTCATTTGATCGAGGAGATTGCATCCCCCCAGCGCTATAACCAGCCCGCAAAACTCTGCCAAATCCGCCGCCACAGGGAGAACGTACCGGTCATCCGCCGGGGAGGGATTCACCACAAACACCCGCTCTCCCAGGGAGGGAATCAGGCAGTAGTGAACCCCGTCCACGCCCAGGGAGCCGAATACCACCGCCCCCTTCGGCGTACAGAAATACCGCACCGCCTTTTTCGGGTCTTCGTACTGAAAATCCAGCCACGGGAGGGACTTTTTGTCCTTTTTCATCCGTTTCAGAATGGCATCGCTCGTCTGTTTCATCGAATTCCTTCCTTATTTCATGTTCCCGATGTAAGGCCAGTAGGCGCGGAGATAGTCGATCCCCGACCAGAGGGTCATCACCAGCATCACCGCCGTGGTGATATAGGAGAGGAGATGCCACTCTGCAAAGGGCGCGAAGGGCAGAATCACCGGCTCCAGAAGAACGCACAGAATGCACACCATCTGGGTGACAGTCTTCACCTTGCCCAGCCACGCCGCCGCGATCACCAAACCCGCCTTGCTTGCCGCGATCATCCGCAGGGACGTCACCGCAAATTCCCGCAGAATCACGATAAACGCCGCCCATACGAAGAGCTGCCGCATATAGTCAAACCGCACTAAAACCCCCAGCATGGCGGAGATCACCAGAAGCTTATCCGCCAGAGGATCCATAAACTTGCCAAAATCCGTCACCAGATTGTATTTCCGGGCGATTTTCCCGTCGAGCATATCCGTGAGGGACGTAAGAGCAAATACCACCGCCGCCAGAATCCGCATTGTCACCTCGGACATGGGCAGGGGCACGCACAGCAGTACCAGAAACACGGGCACCATCACCATGCGAAGCACGGTCAGTTTGTTGGGAAGATTCATTGTCAAACTCCTTTCTTCCTATCACACAGTCATTTACACATTCAAAATCGCATCACCGATGAGATCGTAGTCCATCGCCTCGGTGATCTTCACGTCAATCATTTCGCCCTCTGCAATCCGCAGCTCCTCCCGGGGCACCGTAAACCAGATCTTTCCGTCGATGTCGGCGGCTTCTCCGTAACTGCGCCCATAGTGGGATTCTGCCACGGGGTCAAAGCCCTCGCACATCACCCGCACCACGGTTCCCACCCGGGACTCGTTGAACGCCTCGCTGACCGCAAGCTGGGTCTGCATGAGGATGTCGTACCGATCCTGCTTCACCTGCTCGTCGATCTGATCGTCGAAATCGTAGGCGGGGGTGTCTTCTTCCCTGGAATAGGGGAACGCCCCGAACCGCTCGAACTTCGCTTCCTTGAGGAACGCGCACAACTCTTCGAAATCCTCCTCCGTCTCGCCCGGGAAGCCCACAATGCCCGTGGAACGCAGTACAATCCCCGGCACTTCCTTCCGGAGCCGCGCGATGGCATCCCGAATCATAGCGCTGTCGCCATGGCGGTTCATGGCGGTGAGCATCTTGTCGGAAATATGCTGGATAGGAATGTCGATGTACTTCACCACTCTGGGGTTGTCCCGGATTTCCGCCACCAGTTCGTCCGTGATCTTGTCCGGATAGCAGTACAGCAGCCGGATCCACGGAATGTTCGTGGCGTCCGTAATCCCCCGGATCAATTCCGGCAGAGCGTATTTGCCGTAGAGGTCAATCCCGTAGGCGGAGGTGTCCTGCGCGATCAGGTTCAACTCCTTGATCCCCATGGCATCCAGCGCCGTGGCTTCCTCCACGATGTCCCGCATGGTGCGGCTGCGCATCTTGCCCCGGATCGACGGAATAGCGCAGTAGGTACAGCGGTTGGAGCATCCTTCCGCGATCTTCAGATACGCCACCGCATCCCCCGTGGTAATCACCCGCTCGCCGCCGATGACGGAGGATTCCTTGTCGTCAAACCGCATAAAACACCGTTTTGCGGGATTTCCACCCTTTTTCGCGGCATTTTTCAGCACCGCCTCCACCGCTTCCACGATGGCATGAATGCTTCCCACGCCGAGAAGGGCATCCACCTCGGGCATTTCCGCCGCCACCTGCTCCCGGTACCGCTCAGCCAGACATCCCGTCACCACGATTCCCCGGAGTCCGTTGTGCTTTTTCAGCCACGCGATGTCCAAAATGTTGTCAATGGATTCCTTCTTCGCACTTTCTAAAAACGCGCAGGTGTTAATGACCACCACGTCCGCTTCCGTTTCTTCCGGGGTGATTTCGTACCCCGCATCCACCAAATGATGGAGCATCACCTCGGTATCGCAGAGATTTTTGCTGCATCCGAGGGATACAAATCCGATTTTCATCTTGCTTGCCATAGTATCAAAACCCTTTCGGTGATTGTTTTCGATTTTACCGGAGTCATTCCTTCATTTCCCGACGGATTTCCTCCGCCGTAAAGCCCAGTCGCATGAGGGACGCCATCCATTTCTGCGTCGCCCCCCTGTCCGCGGGATCCGGGGCTTTTTTTCGCGCCATCTGCCAGCGCAGGGCTTCCGCCACGTCCTCGTCGGGTACGGAATCCGCCGCCCGTCTCGCCGTGTCCGCGGGGTATCCGTGAGAGATCAGATACGCCGCAATCCGCCGCCGCCCGTAGTGGGAGGAGCGCACCAGATTCTGTGCCAGCCGCTCCGACGCCGCCTCTTCGTTGAGATATCCCCGCTTCCGGAGTACGCCGATGGCATATTCCGCCGCGTCCTCTCCGATGCCTTTTTCCCGCATCCGCCGTCGGATTTCCCGTTCACTCCGATCCCGGGAGGAGAGATACCGCCCGCATTCCCGGAGAGCCTCCGTTCGCTCCGCCGACCCCTTCAGCGCGTCGTAGAGAGCCTCCGTCACCGCATCCCCCGGCACAGGGCAATTCCCCAGCCGCAGAACCAACCGCTTCCACTCGCCCGCCGACAGGAGAAACATCTCCCGCCCGCCGCGTACCTCCTCCGACACGGTCACGGAGAGAAGACCATTTGTCTCCGTCGTGTCACAAATCCGTTCAATTTTCACGCCCGTCCTCCTCCGCCGTCACCGCACCATCCGCCACACGACGGAAGGTCACCCGGGATGAGGCACTGCCGGGAATCACGTCCGGCTCGCAGGAGGTCACCACGATCTGCCGCTTGCCGCCGTCCCCTTCGCAGAGGGAGTCCAAAATATACCGCCGCCGGTTTTCGTCCAGCTCGGAGAACACATCATCCAGAAGGATCACGGGATATTCTCCCCCCACCTTCCGGGCAATTTCCGCCTCCGCCAACTTCAGCGCCAGCACCATGCTCCGCTGTTGTCCCTGGGAGGCAAAGAGCTTCGCTTCCCGCCCATTGAGGGAGAGCACCACGTCGTCCTTGTGAATGCCCCATAAGGTTGTCCCCGCGGCAATTTCCCGCTCCTGATTCTGCATCAGTTTTTCGTACAGGGGGGTGGGATCCGGGGTTCCGCCGCAGCCCGTAAGCAAATCCGGCATTTCCTCCGTCAATCCGTGGGAGGTGTACCGGAGATGGGGAACCTCCGCGCCCCCCGTCATGCCGGCGAAATAGCCCGCCACCGCCTCCCGGAGGAGTTCCACGTACTCTCTCCGGAACGCCGTAATGGAAGCCCCATACTGACTGAGACCCTCAGCGTACACCGCCCATTCCTCCTTCGAAACGGACGCACCCTCGTGGGCAGCCTTAATCAGCGCATTCCGCTCCGCGAGGATTTTCGTATACCTCCGCAGATTCATGAGATACGTCCCCGAAAGCTGGGAGATCGCCACGTCGAGAAAGGTGCGCCGCTCGGAAGGACCCTCCGTCACCAGCGCCAGATTGGAGGGACAGAACAGCACCGCCCGGAAACTTCCCATCATCTCCGCCGCCGAAGAAAGAGGCGCTCCGTTTCGGGTGAGCCGCTTCTTCCCAGCAGAAGACAATACCGCCTCCAGCGTGGTGTCGTTTTCGTACCCGTCCCGGCGGAATGCGAGAGCCGCACCCCCGTAATCACACCCGAACCGGATCAGTTCTTTTTCCTTCGCCCCCCGGAAGGAGCGACCACGGGCAAAAAAGTAAATGCCCTCCAAAATATTCGATTTTCCCTGAGCGTTCATCCCCCACAGCACGTTGATTCCGCTGTCCAGGGTCACAGTACAATCGCCCATATTGCGCCAGTCGTGAAAACTCACCCGCGAAACAACCATGCGGAACCTCCTTTGCTTGAGATGTGGGGGAGAACGGTCGCTTTTTTGCAAATCCCAATTACCCTTTGTGTTCCCGTTGATTATGAGTTTGGGTCAGAGCGCCAAATTCGTAGGGGCGATTCACGAATCGCCCGTTCTGTAAGCATAAACCGATGGAAGCGGACGCATCGTGATGCGCCCCTACAGGTTTGTTCGATACAGGCAGGTACCGGGAACATATTTCCGAATTGGACTTTTGAAAAAAAGCTCCGCAAAAAACTTTAGGAAATAAGGGGGAAATGGGTCATAGCGCCGCCGGGTAGATCAACGAGAGCAGAAGTGCGGCTTCCATTTGTTTGGCTGAAGCATCCTGTCAGATCGCCTGCACCTTTTTCCCCGTCCGCTCTTCGATAAACCCGCGAAATTCCTCCGCCGTGCCGCCCGTGATCGACCTCTTATCGTAGACCTGGGCGTGACTCATGCTGAAGATAAACACGAAATAATCCGCCGTTTCCCCCAGCAGGAGGATTTTGTCGTAACGCCACTGGGTCGTTCCCACCTCCGTCGTGGAGACAAATTCCTCTTCCGTGAACACCGCCGTCGCTTTTTCCGTGCCGGGCAGGAGCCGTTTTTTCGCCACCCACCCGTTGATCCGATCCTCGAACAACAGCACCAGAAAAATCATAAGTATCGCCAGAGACGTGATGACGGTGCGGAAATCCAGGGCAAAATCCGCGATCACCAGGAGAATCCCCAGCACCGTCACGATCCAGCCGAAAATATGGGATCGGCGGCTGTGTTTTTTCCGGATCGTTTTTCGGAGTCCCTTCGCCATCGCCGCCAGAGCTTTGGCATTGTATTCCGTTTCAAAGGTAAATTCCATGTCGGTCGCTCCTTTCGCAATGTCGTCCGTCTCTTATTCCTCGTCGTCCAGCTCCAGAAGACGGATGTCCAGCTCTTCCCCGTCCTCGTCCAGCTCATCCAGCGGAAGTGCCTCTTCTTCCTTGGCGGCAGCCTTTTCCTTAATCTTTTCTTCCAGTTCGCCGATCAGCGCGGGATCGTTCTCAATCGCCATCCGGGCGTTTTCCCGTCCCTGTGCCAGCCGGTTGCCGTCGTAGTAGAACCACGCACCGCTCTTTTCGATGATGCCCAACTCCGTCGCCATGTCCACGATTTCGCTGGTCTTGGAGATACCGGTGCCGTAGAGAATGTCAAATTCCGCCGTCTTGAAGGGGGGTGCCACCTTGTTTTTGACCACCTTGCACTTCACCCGGTTGCCGATCACGTCGGAGCCGTCCTTCAGGCTCTCGGACTTGCGAATTTCAATCCGCACGGAGGAGTAGAACTTCAAGGCACGTCCGCCCGTGGTGGTTTCGGGGTTGCCGTAGATCACGCCCACCTTTTCCCGGAGCTGGTTGATGAAGATCACGATGCAGTTGGTCTTGGAGATGGTGCCGCTGAGCTTCCGCAGCGCCTGGGACATCAGCCGCGCCTGAAGACCCACGTGGGATGCGCCCATGTCGCCGTCGATTTCCTGCTGAGGAACCAGCGCCGCCACGGAGTCGATGACGATGATGTCAATCGCCCCGGAGCGAACCAGCGCGTCGCAGATTTCCAGTGCCTGTTCCCCGGAGTCGGGCTGGGACACCAAAAGATTGTCGATATCCACCCCCAGATTCTTCGCGTAAACGGGATCCAGCGCGTGTTCCGCGTCAATGAACGCCGCCTCGCCCCCCGCCTTCTGGACTTCCGCAATGGCGTGGAGGGTCAGCGTGGTCTTACCGGAGGATTCGGGTCCGTAGACTTCCACGATTCTGCCCCGGGGAAGCCCCCCGATTCCCAGCGCCATATCCAGGGAAATGGATCCCGTGGACACCGCGGACACGTTCATCTTGGGGTTTTCGCCCATCTTGATGATGGTACCCTTCCCGAAATTCTTTTCAATCTGGCTGATCGCGGTATCGAGCGCCTTTTTCTTTTCTTCGGGCGTTCTCTCCGCGATTTCAACCGCCTGTTTTTTCGATGCTGCCTTTGCTGCCATAATACCATTCCTTTCGTTCTGTGATTCGAACATATTTTCTTAACCATATTATAATACAAACCGCCCCGAATATCAAGAGCACACAAGAAATTTAACAAAGTGTTCGGCTGCAGAAAGAGAAAAATCCCCATCCAAGACAGACGGGGATTATCGATTCATTTCCGGTTTATCCGTGCGGCACACTAAATAATCAATGGACACCCCAAAGTAGTCAGCAATTCTTATCAAATCGCGGATTCCTGGCTCCCGCTCACCCGTTTCATATCGACTGATCGTGTTTTGACTCATATTGAGCTCCATAGAGAGCTTCACCTGCGATATTCCTCGGCGTTTTCGTAATTCTTTTAATCTCATACACGTTATTTCTTCGAAAACTCCTTCATCAAGCCGCTGAGGATTTCCTGCTGGCGTTCCGTCAGACCGCCCGGCCTCGGAGACCTGTCGTGAAGCTCGAACACAATCATCTCCACAAGCGCCCGCTGTTCCACGGACAGACCCTCCACGCTGACCATCTGGTTCTTGTCAATCCCCACAAGATAGTCCAGCGACACGTTGAATACCGCCGCAAGATCGGTCAGCACATCAAGAGGCGGTATTTTCAGATTATTCTCATAGGAGCATATCACAGACTTGCTCCGGTTAATCCGACGACCCAACTCCTCCTGAGACATCCCCCGCTTCTGCCGCAATTCTTTGATCCGCAATCCAAAATCAAACATATTTCTCCCCACCTTTGTTTTCTTTTGGAAACATTGTAAAACACTTGCATTTTCTCTTGGAAAACTTTATAATATAATTGTTCTCTTTTAGAAAACTTATGCGGAAAGTCAGGTTTGATTATGGAAAACAAAAGCTGCTGTTCCTTCGGTCACCGGGACGTGATTCACGACATCACCGCCCGGCTGGATGAAATATTGGAGGAACTGATCACACAAAGAGGGGTGACCACCTTTCTGACCGGCGGAATGGGACAGTTTGACGGAAAATTCTCCACCGCCGTCCGACGAAAGAAACGCGCACATTCCGGGATCGAACTGGTGCTGGTCTGCCCGTACCTTACCCAGGAATTGAATCAAAACAAAATCTGGTATGAGCAAAGCTACGACTCCATTCTGATCCCCTCCGAGCTGGCCGGTATTCACTACAAAGCCGCCATCCGGGCGCGAAACCGCTGGCTTGCCGACCACGCGGATTATGTGGTATCCTATCTCTGCCATTCCTACGGCGGTGCCTACGATGCCGTTCGTTATGCAGAAAAACGCGGAAAACCGATTCTCCCCACCATCGCGCCATCAATTTTCCTCTTATAACACAAAAATCCCCACCGACCATTCCAAGCGGAACGTCGATGGGGATCGTTTTGTTTATGCGATTACGCGTACTGGGTGAACAAAGCAGCGGGAAATCTCTTTGATGATGTCGATATGCAATGCACAAATCCCGTATACGGGAAGAAGTGGTGTCCTGCCTATATCTTTAATTCGTATAGTCAGAGCAAGGCACTTCAAAACTGGAAGAAATACAAAGCACTTATTCAGAAGTATCTCGACCAGTTAAATAAATCCGCAGAGCCTGTTAAGCCTCAGAATGAGAATACACAGGTTGAATCCCAGAAGGACAACACTCCGAGTGATTGGGCGAAACCTGCGGTTGATTTCGCAGAAGTCGGAGGCCAAGCGGTCTTAGGAAGACAATGACTAGACCCAACTCCTTGGCACACAGAACGACATGGCTACGATCCGACTTATGAGAATACACAGGTTGAATCCCAGAAGGACAACACTCCGAGTGATTGGGCGAAACCTGCGGTTGATTTCGCAG
>JAZSQX010000301.1:0-3654 GCA_045538235.1 Eubacteriales bacterium | reverse complement strand
GCCGAAGGTACCGCTGGCGGGAATCACAGGGTTGTCCAGCCGGATGCCGCACAGATCCACGCTGAGGTTTTTCGTTACCATATGATTTCTCCCTTCTTCAGCACCGGACCGTCCCGGCAGATTCGCTTGTTTCCGTATTTCGTCTTGCAGGAGCATCCCATGCAGGCACCGAAGCCGCATCCCATCCGCTCCTCAAAGCTGTATTCCCCGTCGGTGACGGAGGTGTTGTACAGCGCCTTCAGCATGGGTTCGGGACCGCAGGCGTAGGTGTATGTGTAGGGGAAATCCCCCATGGCATCGGTGACAAATCCCTTCGTGCCGTGGGAGCCGTCCGCCGTGGTGACGATGACCTCGCATCCCAGCGCGCGGAATTCGTCTTCGTAAAAGACCTCGTCCTTCGTGTTGAAGCCGAGAATTACCGTAACCGCCTTGCCCGATTCCCGGAGAAGCCGCGCCAGACAGTACAGGGGAGGCACGCCCACGCCGCCGCCAACGAGAAGAGGATGATCCCCCGCCGCCGTCCGGTCGTAGCCGTTGCCAAGCCCGGTGAGAACGGAGAGTTCTGCGCCCACCGTGAGCCGGGACATATATTCCGTACCGTGTCCGACTACTTTATATATAATGGTAAGAAGATCGTCCGCCACGTCGCAAACCGAAATGGGTCGCCGGAGATAAAATCCGTCCAGCCGGAGATTCACAAACTGCCCGGGGGAGGTGATGTGGGACGTGTCCCCTCTGAGCTGCATCCGATACACGGTCTTCGTCAGAGGAATATTTTCCGTTACGGTAAAAAGAGCGTCAATCATAGGGAAAACCTCTTTCTGTTGGAATAGGGGGGGGAACGGTCGCTTTTTCGAGAAAAAGGGAACATTCGACTTCGTCGAAGTTCAGCAAAAAGCTTTCCGACAACTTTGGACATGGGTCATAGCGCCGCCATGCTGTCACCGAACGACGAACAAGGAACGCGGACGACCGATGGTCGCCCCTACCAAAACCGTTCCGCGGCACGATATATCGGTTTCACCAAAACTCCGTAAGCTGAAATCAAGCCTGCGCTGTCTGACCGGCGTCGCTATACACCCTTTTCCCAAACCCATCAAAGTTTTGAATGGGGTTTGGGGAAATCTTTTTCAAAAGATTTCCCCATCGTCTCCCCTTACGCGTCAATGGTGGAGATGGAGATGGTGATTTCCTCGAGGACGTCCAGCAGTACCCGGACGGTATCGAGGGAGGTGAAGACGGAGACGCCGCAGTCCACGGAGTGTTTGCGGATTTCGTAGCCGTCCTTCATTTCATCCATGGCGCCCACGTCTCTCGTATTGATCACGTAGGCGATGTGGCCTTCGCGGAGTGCTGCGGGGATATCGTCGGATTCCTCGCCGCCGATGCTGATCTTCTGGCGAACCTTGGTGCGGATGCCGTGTTCCTTCAGGAATTTCGCGGTACCGGAGGTGGCTTCGATGTTGAAGCCCAGCTTATAGAACCGGCGGATCAGGGGCAGTGCTTCCTCCTTATCCGGGTCGGCGATGGTCACCAGAACGGTACCGTAGTTCTGCACCTGCATACCCGATGCCTGCAGTGCCTTGTAGAGGGCGCGGTAGAGCTGATCGTCGTAGCCGATGGCTTCCCCCGTGGACTTCATTTCCGGGGACAGGTAGGCATCCAGCCCGCCGATCTTCTGGAAGGAGAACACGGGAACTTTCACGTACCAGCGCTTCTTTTCTTCCGGGTAGATGTCGAAGATGCCCTGTTCCTTCAGGGACTTGCCCAGAATGACGTTGGTGGCAATGTCCGCAAGGCTGTAGCCCGTCGCCTTCGACAGGAAGGGAACGGTACGGGAGGAACGGGGGTTCACTTCGATAATATACACTTCGTCGTTCGCGTCTACGATGAACTGGATGTTGTAAAGACCCACGATGCCGAGCCCGAGCCCCAGTTTCTTCGCGTATTCCAGAATGGTGCCCTTTACTTTATTGGAGATGCTGAAGGCAGGGTATACGGAGATGGAGTCGCCGCTGTGGACACCCGTCCGTTCCACCAGTTCCATGATGCCGGGAACGAACACGTTCAGTCCGTCGCAGATGGCGTCCACTTCCACTTCCTTGCCGAGGATGTAGTGGTCTACCAGCACCGGCTTGTCCGCATCGATTTCCACCGCGGTCTTCAGATACTGGCGGAGGGAGGCTTCGTTGCCCACGATCTGCATGGCGCGTCCGCCCAGAACGAAGCTGGGACGTACCAGCACGGGGTAGCCGATCCGTTCCGCGGTCTTGACGCCGTCTTCGATATTGGTCACGGCGCATCCCTCGGACTGGGGAATGTGCAGCTCTTCCAGAATCTTTTCGAAGGTGTCCCGGTTTTCCGCATTCTCGATTGCCTGAATGCTGGTGCCGATGATGTTCACGCCGCGGGCATCCAGGGTGGGAGCCAGGTTAATGGCAGTCTGACCGCCCAGAGACGCGATCACGTCGTAGGTGCCCTCGAAGTCCAGAATGTTCATCACGTCTTCGGGAGTGAGGGGCTCAAAGTACAGTTTATCGGAGGTGGTGTAGTCCGTGGAAACGGTTTCGGGGTTGTTGTTGATGATGATGGCCTCATACCCGGACTGACGGATGGTAGAGACCGCGTGCACCGTGGAATAGTCGAATTCCACACCCTGTCCGATACGGATGGGGCCGGCACCCAGCACCACGCACTTCTTCCGGTCGGTGACGATGGATTCGCTTTCCGCGCAGTGGTAGCTGGAGTAGAAGTAGGGGATGTACGCACCGGTGTGGGCGGTATCCACCATGGGATATCCCGGCATGATACCTTCGGAACGGCGGGTCAGCCACACAGCACGCTCATCGGTGTTCCACAGCTTTGCGATGAATTTATCGGAGAAGCCCATCTTTTTGGCTTCCAGCAGAACGGCAGCATCTCCCGCATTGGCAGAGAGAACCCTTTCGTAATCCACGATTTCCTTGATTTCACCCAGGAAATAGGGGGTAATCTTCGTAATGGCAAAGATTTCGTCCACGGACACGCCCAGACGCATCGCCTGTGCCGCCGCGAAAATGGTGTCGTCACGAGATTCGGTGAGGTATTCCTTCAGCTGATCCACCGTATAGGAATCGAACTTCGCCATATGCACGTGGCAAACACCCGTTTCCAGAGAGCGGATGCCCTTGAGAAGGCTTTCCTTGAAGGTAGCACCGATGCCCATAACTTCCCCCGTCGCCTTCATCTGGGTGCCCAGCTTATTGGTAGCGCTGGTGAACTTATCGAAGGGGAAGCGGGGCAGTTTTGCTACGATATAGTCGAGAACGGGCTCGAACGCCGCGCTCGTATTGGCGATGGCGATTTCCTCGAGGGTCATACCCACGGCGATCTTGGCAGTTACCCGTGCGATGGGGTAGCCGCTCGCCTTGGATGCGAGAGCGGAGGAACGGGACACCCGGGGGTTGACTTCGATGAGGAAGTATTCGCTGGTTTCGGGATTCAGCGCGAACTGCACGTTACAGCCGCCCTCAATTTTCAGCGCGCGGATGATCTTGATGGCGCTGTCGTTGAGCATCTTCAGATCGTGGTCATTCAGGGTCAGGATGGGAGCCACCACGATGGAGTCTCCGGTGTGGATAAGTCGGAGGCCAAGCGGTCCTTAGGAAGACAATG
>JAZSQX010000275.1:0-2733 GCA_045538235.1 Eubacteriales bacterium | reverse complement strand
CTAGTCATTGTCTTCCTAAGACCGCTTGGCCTCCGACTTTAACGTCCGTCAGCTTTTTCCCCACCGGTTTGATCCCGGTATAGGGGGTATTCTGAAAATCGTTTTCAATCACAATATGTTCCACGACCGCCCCGGTGGGGATGGTCTTCTTGATGATCTCAATCACCTTACCCGAGATACTGGCGTGTACGGGACACCCCAGCATTTCCGGTTCCACATCGCCAATCTTCTGTCCCACGGCGACGGATTCGCCAAGATGGACACAGGGAGTTGCCGGTGCGCCGATGTGCTGTGCCATGGGAATGGTCACAGTTTTCGGAGCAGGAAGGGGTTCGATACGACAGCGTCTGGTATGCTTATATTCATCCACGTGAATACCGCCGCTGAAGGTATATGCCAAATCAATCACCTCACAAATCTGTCCGCATCGACAGGAAACACTCGTTACCGAGTTACAATAATCTATCTATATAATTATACACGATTCTGCCCCCGAAAACAAGAGGTTCTTGCAGAATTCTCCTCTTTCGGGGGCAGATTCAAGGAAATTTAACAATTTTCTTGCCTTTTCACATTTTTCGTCATCTGTCAAAAAGATGATCTCGCGAGATTCCGGGGAAGAATTTCAGAAAATCAATCCCCTCCAGTCCCACCGAAAAGACGCGGTCATTCAGATAAGACAGGGGAGATTCGGGAAAACAGAAGGATACCGCCGCAGAATAGAGTGCCTGGGAGGAAAATCCCAGTCTGCGATCTGCCGCATTTTTCCCGTACTTTCCCTCCCCCAGAAGAGGGTGCCCGATATGTGCCATGTGGGCGCGGATCTGGTGGGTTCGCCCCGTGATCAGATGAATCCGGAGGAGGGTGAGATCCTCTTTCGCATCATACGCAAGGGATTTGTATTCGGTAATGATCTCCCGGGTTCCGGGAATGGGGCGATCCGAAATCCGCACGGTGTTGGTCTTGTAATCCTTCGAGTGATACGCCCGCAAGGTTTGTTCCCCGCGCAGTCTTCCGTGCACCGCACAGAGGTAGTATTTGGTCACACGATTTTCCCGGATGGCTTCGTTCACTTCCCGCAGGGCAGCGGCATTTTTTGCCAGAATCACAATCCCCCCCGTGTTCCGGTCAATGCGATTGCAGAGGGCGGGGGCAAAGGAATGCTCCTCTTCCGGATCGTATTCGCCCCGGTTGTACAGGTACGCCGTCAGTGCGAAAATAAGCGTTTCCCTCTCAGCGGCTTCCGCCCGGTTTTTGTCCCCTTCGTCGCCCAGATGAACGAGAATCCCCGGCTTTTTGTTGCACAAAAGAATGTTCTCATCCTCATACACGATATCCGGCTGGATTTTCACACGGCTGTAATCGGCTTTTGCTTCCCCGTCCGAGAAAAACTCGTCGGGAATGTACATCTCGATCACATCCCCCGCGGACAGCATATCGTTTTCATGGATCCGCTTGCCGTTGCACTTGATCCGCTTAGTTCGGATGTATTTATAAAGCAGGGATTTGGGCAGTCCGCTTGTCACTTTGGTAATAAACTTGTCTGCCCGCTGTCCCGCGTCGTTTGCATTTACGGTAAATGTCCGCATGATTCCTCCGTTTGTTCAGAGTCCTTTGAATCCTGTTTCTTCCATTCGGAAACAGCCGGACTTCTTCTGATAAGATTATACTCCATTGTCCGGTTTATTGCAAGTAGATTCCCGATTCTTTTCAAAATTCCACGGAAAATTTGCAGAAAATCATTTACTTTCCTCCGGCATAATGATACAATAATAGCAACAAAACTTCTCGGAGATGTTCTATGTCTGAAACCCAGCTTACGGTATCCTTTCTCACCCTTGGATGCCGTGTGAATCAATATGAATCGGATGCCGTAGCGGCGGAACTGAAGCGGCGCAGCGTGGCAGTCGTTCCCTTCGGAGAGCCTTGCCATCTCGCCGTGATCAACACCTGTACGGTGACGGCGGAAAGCGACCGAAAATCCCGCCAGATGATTCGCCGTGCCGCAAAATTGGCGGACATGGTGGTGGTCGCCGGTTGTTACGCGCAGATTGACCCCGCCGGTGCAGCCTCCCTCGAAAAGGTCGTTCACGTATGCGGCAACAGCGGAAAGGCAGAATTGGCGGACACGATCTGGCAGTTCTTAAACGGAACCTACGCCGGAGAACCTGTGGCAGTCGATCCCCATGAAGGCAGAGGTGCGGTGGAGATGACCCTCGACATCCCCATGCGGACGCGGTCGTACGTGAAGATCGAGGACGGATGCGGCAACCATTGCTCCTACTGTCTGATCTGTCAGGCGCGAGGACCAGTGCGCTCCAAATCCCCCGCTCTTGTTCTGGAGGAGGTGCGCCGTCTGGCAGATGCGGGGGCACAGGAGGTGATTCTCACCGGAATCGAAACCGCCTCCTACGGGATGGATTTCCCGGGAAAACAGCCTTACGGTCACGCGCTGGCGGATCTTTTGGCAGACGTTGCCAAAATCGACGGCATACGTAGAATCGGGCTTGGATCCCTCGACCCCACGGTCATGAGCGAATATTTCGTGCAAAAGGTTGCCGTCCTTCCCCAGGTGCTTCCCCACTTCCATCTTTCCGTGCAGAGCGGATCCAGCAAAATTCCCGCGGCGATGCGGAGAAAATACAACGCCGATATGCTACTCGCGGCGGTGGAACGAATGCGCACTGCCCGTCCGGACGTGACCTACTCAGCGGATGTGATTGTAGGCTTCCC